>JAFEGS010000156.1 GCA_018239705.1 Verrucomicrobiota bacterium
GTCATCGGTGAGGATAATGTCGGCTGCTCCCTTTGCCACATCGGTTCCTGTTATCCCCATGGCAATCCCAATATCTGCGGCCTTCAGTGCCGGCGCATCGTTCACCCCATCGCCTGTCATAGCCACCACATGCCCTCGCGCGTGCAGCGTCTGCACAATGCGAAGCTTTTGTTCAGGAGTAATGCGCGCAAAGACCGATATGGCATCTATGCGCTCCTCCAGCTGCCAGTCTGACAGCACTTCTAACTCTCGTCCCGTAAGTGCACTCTCAGGATCGCTCAGGCCTAGCTTTTTTGCTATGGCACAGGCAGTAAGATGGTGATCTCCCGTAATCATCTTTACAGCAATACCGGCCTTTTGGCAGATCTGCACAGCGCGAATGGCCTCAGGACGGGCAGGATCGATCATTCCCACGAGTCCAAGAAAGGTAAAGCCGGTTGCCACATCTTCTAGCGCTAATTTTTTGTGGTCCTCAGGTACAAATCGACGAGCTACGGCAATAACGCGCAAACCCCGTTTAGCCATATCCTCCTGTGTAGCATGCAGGAGCACTTTACCCTCTTCATCTACCATATCCTGGCAGCATTCTAGAATGCGCTCAAATGCGCCTACTTTATAGATCACACCTTCGTGCAGTGTTGCTCTAAACATCGTCTCCGATGCAAAAGGGATCATGTCAATCTTCACCTGCTCAAAAGCGCCAATCTTCTGCCCTGCTACCAGCATTGCAGCCTCAGTTGGATCGCCTTGAACGCTGTAGGTACCATTTTCCTCCACGACATAGGAGTCATTACAGAGAGATGCCGCCTTGAGGCAATCAACTAGGTGAGGATGCTCCTCTAGTGCTATTTTCTTCCCATCAAGAAGAATATCACCGCGTGGAGCATATCCAGTACCGGTAACTTCATATCGCTTTTGTCCTGTAAAGAGCTCTACAACTGTCATCTGGTTTTCAGTGAGTGTCCCCGTTTTGTCGGAGCAGATGACGGTGGTGCTCCCAAGCGTCTCTACGGCGGGCAGTTTTCGCACAATAGCTCGTCTCTTAGCCATGCGACTTGTTCCTATTGCGAGCACAATAGTAACGGCTGCAGGAAGCCCTTCAGGAATAGCTCCAACCGCTAGCGCTACAGAGGCCATAAACATGTCTACAGCACGCTCTCCATGCCACACTCCCACAACAAAAGTGAGTGCGGCAAGTACGAGAATGGCCCATAAAAGTGTTTTACTAAATCCTGCAAGCTTTCTGGTAAGAGGTGTTGCCAGTTCTACTGTTTCAGTAATCAGCCAGGCAATACGTCCCATTTCTGTCTGATTGCCTGTTGCCCAGACAAGTGCTTCAGCCTGGCCCGTCGACACCATGGTACCGGCAAAGCAGAGATTATTGCGATCAGCTAGTAGCGTACTCGCAGCAAGTGGATGGGTAGCCTTCATGACCGGTACCGACTCGCCTGTAAGAAGCGATTCATCTACCTGCAGGTTATGCACCTGAAGGAGCCTGACATCGGCCGGGATCTTGTCGCCGCTATGTAAAAAGAGCACATCGCCCGGCACCAGCTGCTGTGAGGGGATGCGCACCCTCTTGCCATCGCGAAGCACTGTGGCTTCAGAGGTGACAAGCTGAGAGAGTGCCTGCAGCGCCTTTTCGGCCTTGAGCTCCTGTAAAAATCCAAAAAATGAATTTACAAAAATTACCCCAAAGATGACGGCCGCATCTACGAGTTCATGAAACAGGAGCGTTACACAAGAGGCTATAAGCAGGATATAGGCCATGGGATTACAAAACTGGAGCAGAAACTTCTTCCAGATCGGATCACCCGGGTGCGCGGTGATCCGATTGGGGCCAAATTCGTGCTGCCGTTTTGCCACCTCTTTACTTGTCAGCCCCTTATGGAGATCGGACCTAAGAAGTGATGCTGCTTCTGCAATGTCTACTTTGTGCCACATGATATACCCAATTTCTTACTGTTTGGGGTATATACACAATTAATATTTAATTTTCGCAGCAATTGGTTTGTGATCGCTGATATTTGTTTGAATACTGTTCAAACCGACGCTTAGCACAGGAATATTGGTTATCGAGACCTTTTGGAGCTTTGACTTTAGCGCGATCCAGTCAATGCGGGTGTTCAGTACCTGGTAAGGATTGGTGCAGGTAGCCTCTAGATAATTTTCATAATCGACGCTAAAGCCTGCCTCTTTGAGGATAGAGAGTCGGGGATGCAGCGCTGTTACGTTGGCGTCCATGCCAATAACAGCAAAATCTGCCCCCTCACTGTCAAATAGGTCGACAAGAGTCTGAAGCTCATGATCTCCTCTTGCAGAATCAGAAATCCCTGTCGCCGGATCGTGTGCCATGCGATAGGGATTACAGCCGCTAAGGTGCCCAGAGATGACAAGAACCGTTTTACCGCTCTCTTTATCGCGGAGCTGCACAGCAAAAGCTCTACCTAAAATATCTCCGACTGGGCGAGCAAGTTCAAATCGCATTGTATTCCACGCCACTCCGTTAATTGAGTGAGAACTCTCTGCAAACAGAACCTCCATATGCTTTGGGAACATGGAAGGATCGAGATAATCTGCTTCTTGCATACAGATAATATCGTACGGAAGGTGGTTCGCAAAAATTCGTGTAGCCATAGTTTTACGCGCTTCTTGCAGACGCTGCAGGAATGACAGCCCATTGGTTTTAGTGAGGTCTCCAAGATGCATCTCGAGCATCTGGTTCACCTTTTGGTCTCGGATAATCACAGGGCGGACTCTGTAGGAGGTAATCATGGCGTCTGCTTTTTCATTCCAGAGGTTATTTGGACTGCCAGGGGCCGACGGCGTCGCTGTTAAACGCTCAGAAAGTGCCTGGTATCCCTTCTGGTCCCACTCTTGTAAAGCCGTGGATTTATCTTTCTCGGAAAATAAAATTTTTAATGCGAGCTGCTGTATCTTTTCGTTGTGATGCATCTGCTCAGGTTCTGCCATATATCGCTCTTGCATGAGTTTTTCCATGCTCGCTGCGCGCAGATAGTCGTAGTGGCTGCTCAACCCTCCACAGTTATAGGAACTGATGGTAAATTCTGTAGCAGAGAGAAAAGAGATGTTAAAAAACAAAGCAGCAAGAAAAGTAAAATATTTCATTTTTTATCCTATATTGAACTGATTAATAGGGAATTGTAATAGCTCAGCTCTGCTTTAGTCAAGAGCAGCGATTCCCGTTGGAAATTTCAAGACGTATGCACGGGCGAAGCCTCGGTCCGATCGGTAACATAGGTAACAGTTTGTTCACCCACATGGGTAACACTTTCCGTTGTTATGTCTTTGACTCTTCAGTTCTTCACAGAGAGTCATAAGTAGTTTAGACGTTTACCTAAAAAAAGAAAAGGCATGTGCTCCCCCCATGGGGGGGAGCACGGCCGGCGTGCATGCTAAAATTTTTATTTTCTTCGCACGATCGCTTTTCTTTCTAATTTTGGTTTTTCGATTCGTCTATTCCCATCCTTCAATTTCCCTAAATAAACAGGCCCATAATTCACTCTCAAGCCTTCTTCTGTCTCCTCTATACCAACATATTCTCCTGTTAAAGTTTGTGAAATGTAATGTTCCGTTTGTCTGACCCAAATACATCCATTTTGGCCTACCTTCCTTACTAGCATCTCCTTAGTATCATACTCAGGAGATCTTAAGACTCCATCCCATGTTCTGGATGATTTGTAATAGTGCTTACCAGGTGGATCCATTCCTAGCGCTTCATGAGGCCTTTCGTAGTTATACTCCTCTTGAAAAATCAACATTCGGTTGATTTGCTCTTCTAAGCTATATGCAGGGGGAGCTGCTGTGCATTGTTTGAGCGTCAAATGAACTCGCTCGTGCCTCCCATTTTCTTCCGGATGCCCAGGATTAATCCACTCGGGTGTGACCCCTGCTTTAATCAGATTTACAGATAGCTCCGTAAGGCGACCAGCTCCCACAGATCCG
>JAFEGS010000157.1 GCA_018239705.1 Verrucomicrobiota bacterium
CGGCACTTGCCAAACAGACTATAATCTTATTTTTGAAAGTTGTTTTCATAACCTTGCTCCTTATGTTAGGTAACCTTCCCTTTCGTTATCATTAAAATCTTATTTTTGCAACAAAAATATTCTTTACGTTGCTAACTCAATCTCCTCTATCGTGAGTATTATGTTTCATCCCCAGGTGACTGACCATTAAAAATGTTTTTAATGGTCAGTCACCTGTGAGAACTGTCATAAGATTTGACAAAAAATAAAATAATCACTATTCGGTGGAGAACAGTTCATTGAGAAGATGGGGCCCATTTATGACAAAAAAATATCAAGAAATCGCCTTAGACATTTCCCCTTACCTTTCAGCCTTGCGAAAGGAAATCCCGGAGGTTATGGATGAGTTTTTTACCATGTCTAAAGCTGCACAAAAAGAGGGTGCACTAAGTTCCAAGACAAAGGAATTGATTGCCTTATGCCTTGGCATTGCAAGCCATTGCGACGGCTGCATAGCATTTCATATGCAAACACTTATCAAACTTGGCCTTACGCGCCGGGAACTGCTCGAAGCGCTCAGCGTCGCTATCTATATGGGCGGCGGCCCCTCAGTGATGTATGGCGCTGATGCCCTGAGAGCATTTGATGAGATGGAAAATAGACCTCTTGCATAACCTAGGCGATCAGAGAACAGGTATGGCCTACTCACATCTCTATCTTGATGACCACGTTTCACTTTCTTCAATCTTTGCAACCCATCCTCCTCTGAAAAAGCGAATTGAGGCAATTGAAGGAAATGTAGATAGGTAACTATTTTATTACTTTGCTCAAGCCATTTCTCGGATCGAAATATTTTCTTTTTATCCAAAGTGATGCATTGACCAAGTTTATGAGAACAGGAACTTCAATGAGAGGCCCCACAACGGCAGCAAAAGCCTGTGCAGAATTAATGCCAAACACAGAAATTGCCACGGCAATTGCAAGCTCAAAATTGTTGGAAGCAGCTGTAAAGCTCAATGCAGCTGCCTGTTCATAAGAAGCTTTTGCTTTGAAAGAAAGATAAAAAGAAACAAAAAACATCAAAATAAAATAGCAACATAAAGGAATTGCAATACGAACGACGTCAAAAGGAAGATTTACAATGAATTCGCCTTTTAACGAAAACATCACAACGATAGTAAATAGCAAGAAAAAGAGGGTGAAAGGAGAGAGAAATTTCATCAGCTTATTTTCATACCAGTCAATCCCTTTCAACTTTATCCCCAAAATTCGAGTAACTATTCCTCCGAAAAAGGGGGTTCCTAAATAGATCAATACACTCGAAGCAATGGTCGACATGGGGACTCGGACAATAGCTCCCTCAAGTCCAAAGACTTTAGGCAAAATGGAGATAAAAAAGTATGCATAAACAGAGAAAAATAGGACCTGAAAGAGAGAATTCAAAGCAACTAAACCTGCACAGTACTCACGATCACCTTTAGCTAAACCATTCCAAACAATGACCATAGCAATACATCGTGCAAGACCAATCAGGATAAGTCCTATCATATAGGCCGGATAATTGTTGAGAAAGAGCATTGCTAAAAAAAACATGAGTAATGGGCCGATAATCCAGTTTTGAATGAGGGAAAGAGAAAGGACCTTTAGATTGCGAAACGGATCAACGATCCGTTCATATTTGACCCGAGCGAGAGGGGGATACATCATTAAAATAAGACCTATAGCAATGGGTATATTGGTCGTGCCGTATTCAAATGAGTGAATCAATTGCTGCACATCCGGAAAAAAATAACCTATTGCAACTCCAACCGCCATTGCTAAAAAGATCCACAGGGTTAAGCATTTGTGTAAAAAAGATAAGCGCTTCATATATGATAAAATTCCCCTTATCCCAAGCTAAAAAGCCTCTACAGCATAATATTAACAAGGCTTGCCTACCTTAAGAATAGCCGGAGTCTCTCATTTAATGCAAAATTTCGTTTCATATCATCATACTTAACTGTTTTTTACAAAGAGTTATTGCTTTTTGTCAACGGAAAAACTTGAGACTATCGCCACCTTCATAAAATCTAAAATTACCATGAAAAGAAAGACGCATGCGCCAAGTGCACTGATGGCAGTAATCTCAAGCGGATGCATCAAGATGCCAAAATTCGCAAGAAAACTCACGAAAATGATATCGCCCAACGTGCTTAATAAAAGTGGGGTGCCGGGGGCTATTTTCCAAAAGTACTGGCGAGTCCTTACAATGTACACTGTAGCTAGACCACTAAACACAAGAAGCAAAAAAACCCAACTGTGCAAACCTGCAAGAGTAAAGTTAAAATAATATAACCCCATATCTACCATGAAGAATGAAAACCCGAGCCAGCAGACTGCTATACAGAGGGAAGTAGCAAGTAAAAACTGCATATCCCAGCGACAGGGCTGCGGCTGTGGGCGCACGATATCATAGGCCAATGACATTGTAATAAAGTCATTGGCAAAGATAAGAAGCATGACAAGAAGCGGCGTTGTGATGAAAACATCGTAGTAGAAAAATCCAAGCACTAAAAAAAGCGCTATATGAGCTGTTTTAACCATTTTATTGAGTGTATAGGTGAGCATTCGTCGATAGACATCGCGCCCAAGCTTTACGGAGTCAACGAGAAGCTCCAAACCGGGCTTTGTCAGCACCATGCTCGCAGCTGCCTTTGCAACATCAGTCGCAGAAGAGACAGCAACCCCCATATTGGCTTTTTTAAGTGCCGGGGCATCATTTACCCCATCACCTGTCATACCAACAATAGAACCCTTTTTTTGCAACTTCTCCACAAGAAGGTATTTATCTTTAGGGTATACGCCGGCAAAGATGTCGTAATTTTCTGCATCTATTTCGGTTTGAATAGCGCTACTTTCACACAGCCGCTCGCCGATACCTACCTGCTTGGCTATTGCCGTGGCAGTTAATGCATTGTCCCCTGTAACCATCTTTACGGCAATTTCTAGCTCTTTGAGCTCACTGACCACTTTCTTAGACTCTTCTCGAGGAGGATCTGAAAAGACCAAAAAACCCACAAGCTGCAAACTATCACCTATGCACACTGCAATCACTCTATCCCCTGTTCCGGCAAGATGCTTTGCCATTTCCTGCAGTGTAGCCTCCTTCACAAGAAGATCGGGCGAGCCTTTTGTAATGCGAATTTTCGTGCCGGCTTCTTCTACGATCGCTTCTGTCCTTTTGTGAAGAGGATCGAAGGGAAAAAGAAGTCTTTGTCCTTTATATTCTTCTATGTTTTCTTGTTTTGCTGCGAACAAAATGGCCATATCAATAGGATCTTGACTTGCTGCCTGCGATGCAAAAGCACTATACCGTAGAAGGGTAGAACGCGTAACCTCAGCTATAGGGACTGCCTGAATAAGAGTCAGCCTATTTTGGGTTAATGTACCTGTTTTATCAGTGAATAGCGTGTCCATAGAGGCTGCCTCTTCAATAGCAGTAAGCTTTGTCACTAAAACGCCCTGTTCGGCAAGGGTCTTGGAAGAGACGGCACGCATGAGGGTAAAAGCTGCCGGCATAGCAACGGGCACAGATGCAATTAAAATCACAAGAGAGTAGGGCACCAAATCAAAGAAAGATATTTGTTCAAAAAAAGCAAATCCAAAGAAAATGAGTACGAGCGCCACATCCATAATGATAAGAATTTTTACGATCTTCAAAATGACGGTTTCAAGATAGCTTTTGGTCTTGGCAGTGCTCACAAGTTCTACAGTCTTTCCAAAAAAGCTCCTTTTTCCCGTTGCCGTAACTCTGCCTGTTGCAGCACCTTGCTTCACAATAGACCCTGAGTAGACGTTAACCCCAAGACCCCGTTCTACCGGCATGGCCTCGCCTGTAATCTGAGACTGATCAACGAGAATGCTTCCTTCTACAATGGTGATATCAGCAGGCACAAAATCGCCAAGACATACGCGAATGATATC
>JAFEGS010000158.1 GCA_018239705.1 Verrucomicrobiota bacterium
CTGAAGGAGTCATTTCACCAATAGCAGGAAGTGATAGAGGATATCAAGATGGCAGCAGAGCCGATGCACAGTTTAATTATCCTCGTGCGGTTTGTATGGATACCAAAGGGAACTTACTCGTGACGGATATAGGCAATCGCAGGATACGGAAAGTGAGCCCTGAGGGCACTGTCTCTACTATAGCAGGAAGTACGTCGGGGAATCGAGATGGGATTGGCACTGAGGCACTATTTCATTCACCCTCTGGCATTTGCATCGACAATAAAGACAATATGTATGTTTCTGATTATTGGAACTACAATATTCGAAAAATAACACCAGGTGGTGTTGTTTCAACAGTCAGAGGAAGTGATCGAGACATAGGGTGGGGTGATATTCAGTTAAAGTCCCCGAGTGGCATTTGTCTTAACAGATACGGCAATCTCGTGGTAGCCGATAAAGGCAATAAGAGAATTCGGATGATTGTTTTTCCCGAAATGACAAAGTTTGTGATGTTTTGTTTGAAGCATTTACCTACCGTAGAACTACCCTCCGATGTTGTTTCTTATATCGCGAGCCTTCATTTTTAAAAAATTCTTTAGCATAAGTACAGGCACGAACCAGTATGTACAACTGTCACCTGAGAGAGGATAGAGCATGAGCTATTATGGCGCCATTGGGTATGACCTACTGAACAGCTTTGCACAACTGGTACTTACTGATTCTGATTCTGACGATTGCCCTACTCCCTGCCAAGAAAAGGAACTGCTCCTTTTGCGCGAGACGCTACCTGTTATCATGTCATTCGCCGAGAGCCATTCAGATATACTTGCCCTTACATCTACCTGCAAATCCCTTCATGATAAGCGCTGGGAATACATTGCCGCGCATCCCAGAGCGATGAGCAGCATATTTGCAACAGCTCTTGCAGGCGACTGCGCAGTAAAAAACTGGTATGATTTTGACCTGGAAGCAACCACGGAAAATACAGGAAAAATTTTACTACTATTTGAAAATCCGCGCTACACCACTCGCTTATCGCTCGCGAGGCCTATAGCGGATAGCTACGATCCGCAGCTGTTCGAGGCTTTAGTTGAGAAGATCAAGAGCAAGTTTCCTGAGACTACAACCTTCGAGCCGCAGGAGGAAGAGGGCATCATAGATGAGCTTATAGGCTTGTTTATCAGCACCCCCATCATCCCTGCCGGCGTTATGTGCACATAATTACTGTTTTATTTTATAAGAATATATCAATTTACTTTTATCTTATTTTTATATAAAATTAAAATTCTAAATTTTTATTATTTTAAGGTTTTAATTATGATGGTAAATCCCAAAACTACTTCTGACATACTTTCCATTTCGGAGTTAGATAATTCAGAGCATCAATTTCTTGGATCTTCTTTAGCGACAAGCGCATCTACAGTTACGGCAGTGGTGCAAAAAGTAGATTTTTCTCTCATTAGTATGAGACGAGAATAAGATGAGGAAAAATCGACAATAGTTGACGTAATTGAAGGATGGGGAGAAATTCACACGCAATGCAAAAGGAAAAAAGAGGGCTCTGAGAAGTTTGTTCTGTATATGTATCCTGCAAAAGCAGCAGAATACGAGATACGTTACAATAAAGACCTGGAGCGATGGGAGCGTTGCTCTGGCATGCCCCTGGAGGATGACTCATATAATTTTGTGATCAATAAAGAAAGAAAAATGCTCGCCTTCAGAGTGGAAGATAAGGAGCACTTTCTGCGCATTCAGCAGGTAAAAGAGAAAGGGTTAAAAGTGACATTCAAGCATTCGACCCCCACGCGTGGTGAACCTGTCGGTTTTGCGGGTGAGGGCGTGCATCATAAAGGCCTCTTGATATATAACGAAAAATCGGGACACTATCGTCCTGAGACAGAGAATGTGACTACTTGCGCATCTTGGATGCAAAGCTGCGGTGCTGCAAAAGCTGCCACGTATCAGAAGTTTGAAAGAAAAATATGATTTGTATCTGTGATCCTCCTTACGCGCTCATGAAGTAAAGACATATATTTTTGTTTAGTGCTCTCAGAAAGAAAAGAGGTCTGAAGCTCTTTTTCCAAAAGCCTGACTTTCTCATTGAGCAAAGCTAGCTCCTCTTGAATGGCTTTTATGGTGGAAAGCGGTCATATTCATACACCTTTTGGGTCATTGGCATTTCAAGGGAAACAGAAGGACCACTATATCCTTCATCATAGCAAAAGCGATAGCTTGTTCCCCTCATACGCTCCTCAAGCTTACCAGCCAAGACCCATCTACATAGACTTTAGCTATTTTCATCAAAATACTCCATAATCTTGCTTTGGAATAAAAACTGAATATTTAGCGCATGAAGTAGTTTGAGTAAGGTTGCAAAGCGTATTGTGAGTTTTCCTTTTTCAATATCAAACACTACCGTCTTGCCAACACCAGCCAAAGTGGCAAGATCTTCTTGCGAAAGACCTGCCTGCTTGCGATGAAAGCGTATCATTTTGCCTATATTTTTCTGATTCATGATTTTTACCGTTATATCAGTAATTTTACCATTTCAGAGCTTTTATTCAAGAGAAATTCTACTTATTTGAGAAAAAGTACTGCTAAGACAGTAAAAATGACCTTATTTTGAAAATAGCCTTTAACAGTCTCTAACCCTGCAAAAATGCAAGCAGATCCTGGTTCACTTGGGTCTTATGTGTTGAGCACATACCGTGAGGCGCACCTTTATAGATCTTGAGCGTGGCATTTTTTATGAGCTTGCTCGAGAGAAGAGCAGAATCCGCAATGGGCACGATCTGGTCGTCTTCGCTGTGGAGAATAAGCGTGGGGATGTCAATTTTCTTGAGATCTTCGGTCTGATCAGTTTCAGAAAAGGCTTTAACGCAGTCATAGATAGCCTTTAGGCCGGCCTGCATGCCTTGGAGCCAAAATGAGTCCATCAAGCCTTGCGACACATGTGCATCGGGCCTATTAGCTCCATAGAAAGGAAGTACGATCTCTTTAAAGAACTGCGCGCGATCTTTCAGCACGGCCGCTCGTATATCATCAAATACTTTTATTGGCAGCCCCTTGGGGTTGGTAGGGCTTTGCACCATAATGGGAGGCACTGCGCCAATCAGGACAGCCTTTGCGGCGCGCTTGGTTCCATGGCGAGCAAGATAGCGGACAACCTCTCCCCCGCCTGTAGAATGGCCAATGTGAATGGCGTTTTGGAGGTTGAGCGCCTGTACCACTGCTGCAAGGTCGTCTGCGTAGGTGTCCATGTCGTTACCATTCCATGGCTGGCTCGACCTTCCATGGCCGCGCCTGTCATGGGCAATGCAGCGATAGCCTTTCGATGCTAAAAAGAGCATCTGATCGTCCCACGCATCGGCTGAGAGTGGCCAGCCATGGCTGAAAACGATGGGCTGTCCGCTTCCCCAGTCTTTGTAGTAGATCTGGATGTTTTGTCCATTTTCTTGACCAACTGTTATAAAACCCATGTTGCCCTCCGTTTATCCGCACCATAGAAAACAGGCACATTAGTTGCAAAATAAAGTTTAAATTTTCAAATCTTTTGCCAATTCATAGCTGATAAGTTGTAACGGTTCGGTTTTTTTGTACGCTTGTTCTTCATGAGAAATATCTAAAAGCCTTTTTCCACCATCCATACGGGCAATTTGTGCAACATATTCTAAAATTTCTTTTTCTGAATCGGAAAAAACACTTAGATCCGGTGCTTCAACGCTTTTTAAAACATGATGTTCACCAGAAACTAAAACACCTTTCGATTTAAACAGTTGATAGATGTTCTGAAACTGATCTGGACAGGGACCATATTCTAAATGAACATATCTAGCCCCCGTTATTCCAACGGAAAATTGTTGAAAATGTTTAAAATCTGCATAAAACAATGCTTTGTTCAAAAACAAGGGACTTTTTGTGGGACCTATCAAAT
>JAFEGS010000159.1 GCA_018239705.1 Verrucomicrobiota bacterium
GAGATCACTCCTCATCCTCGTGCGGTAGAAGATATAGAGGGTTTTTGCAGCAAGGTGAGGTGTGGGTTTGAAAAACTTTCTAACCACAACGCGTCATGTCCCCACATCGTCATACAAGAAGATAAGCTTTTCTTGAAAAGAGCCTGGACGCTTTGCCAAGAGATTGAACGCCATTTCAATAGACTGCAAAAGGCAGAGCTACAGGTGCCTATCGATATCGAAAAAGCCAAAGCCCTGATCGAACACCATGTCTCTACTGGCTCTCTTTTCCAAGAACAGGCCCAGGCAGTATTAGAGGCTATACAAAAGCCCCTCTTCTGTATCTGGGGAGGTCCTGGAACAGGCAAGACGCACACAGCGGGGATCTTCTTGAAGCTCCTCATGGAGACGGCAATGCCTCTTCGTGTATGCTTTGCAGCGCCTACCGGAAAGGCTACAAATAACCTCGCAAAGAGTGTCCAGAGAGCCTGCGGCTCTAAAGCCCTGCAGGTCGATATCAAAACACTCCATTCGCTGCTGCAGATCCGCCAGCCGGGTAGGTCAAAAGGAAAAGAGACAAATAGCCTCCTTCCCTACAGCCTTATGGTGGTCGATGAGAGCTCAATGATCGATGCATCGCTCTGTGCAAAACTCCTTTCCCGATTGGCAGATGGCAGTAGACTCCTTCTCTTAGGCGATCCGGCGCAGCTTCGCCCCGTTGAGCCTGGATGCCCCTTCTCCTCTTTTGTGGAGCAGCAAGGTACAGCTTCCGGAAGGCTTCACACCTCCAGACGAACTGAGCTCAAAGCCATTCTGGAGCTTGCTGCACTTGTGAACGAAGGGAAAGAAGACGAGGCAATGGACTTTCTCACAAAGCACCAAACTACTCCTACAATCGATGGAGTGACCTTCAGGCAGTTCGACGAATCGGCATTTACATTCAGGCTTTCAGAGTACACCGCAGCGCTCTATAAAGAGTTCAAAGCCACATCGAGCTATGAGGAGCAGTTTTCGCAGCTTCTCAGGCGCCAAATCCTTTCACCCCTTAGGGTAGGAGCATTTGGAACGCAAAGCATCAATGAGCGCATGCGGAAAGAGGCCGCCGCATACGCACATGGGCGCTCGATGTTCTGTTTTGAGCCCATTGTCATCACAAAAAATGACTATCAGCTCTCCTTGAGTAACGGTCAAATCGGCCTTGCAACCAAAGACGACAAAGTCATCTTTGAGTCGTCAGATCCACTTGCGCCTCATCCTAGAGCTATTCCGCGAGTACTACTCTCCTCGTACGAACAGGCCTACTGCCTGTCTGTCCATAAGAGCCAGGGAAGTGAGTTTGACTCTGTACTCCTGATACTGCCCCCGGGCTCTGAAGCTTTTGGCCGAAAGATGCTCTATACGGCAATTACGCGTGCTCGCAAAGAGATCGAAATCTGGAGCACAGAAGAGGTGATTAGAGCATGTGTCAGAGAGAACTTTTAGACTAGAAAAATATTGAGAAGCGTGTGACAATCCGATTTTGCGTCAATGTGTGCCTGAATAGCTCAGCTGGTAGAGCAGCGCATTCGTAATGCGGAGGTCGCGGGTTCAAATCCTGTTTCAGGCAATCTACTTTAAAGTCGCACAAGCTGTGCGACAATTTGACGATGTTCCAATTTCGCAAATTCATTTTAAGTTTAGCAGGCTTGATTGACAGAGAACAGCTTCAGTACAAATGGAAGTTCTTCAACAAAAACCCCTTCTTTTCCCTCCATGTAGCACTTGCGAGCCACTGTTATTGCCTCATCGCGATGATTAGTACACACCTCATACGTGATATGCTTAAAGCATAGGTGCTCGAAATCTGGCAAATACTTTAGGTCTAGGATCTTTACCCGGTACGTAGGCATAAATCATCCCCCTCTGCTATTATCCCTGCTTAGAATCATTTGACCACTGGCAACTGTAAAGTGATCTGATTTCTAAAAGTAGCCAATTTGAGTACTATTGTCAACGAAAAAGATATGAATTTACGCGAATTTTTAGACCAAGAACGAATAACGTACCGTGAGTTCGCTGAGAAGCTAGGTATCCATATCCAATCGGCAAAAAATATAGCTTATGGAGTCCGAAAGCCTGGATTAAAGCTTGCTTTGCAAATTGAAGAGTTTACCGGTGGAAAAGTGACTCCACGAGAACTCATGGAGTATTCCAATGAGCCTCCACAAGCAAAACCCAAGCGCAAATATGTAAGCAAACGCTTGTCTTCCAAATAATGAATAGCTGGTTCTCAGTTTGTTAGATCAAGTCTGAGCAAGTTTGGATCAAATTCGGTGCAATGCTGTGGCGAATTATAGGATGGGCAGTTGATGTGATTTCCTGTCCACAAATACGCTAGAGTGATAAATTCAACCAATAGTGCTTTTGGACCGATTGAGGGAGTAAAACCCAAGTTGGGTTCATAAAATGGTCAAATGAAATTTGGCGCAATTCCGGAGCAATCCCGGCGTAATTATTAGAAATAACCCCTCTAGAAATGTTCCTTGAACGTTGAAATTGTCGCGCAATTCTAACCTAATCTTGACCCAATTTTGACCTAATTCTCTGAGAGGAAATGCTCTTTTATTAATTGACCTAAAGTAGGAGCAGTTGACCTAATTTGCTTAATAAATTTTTAGAAAAACTGGATTCCATAAGTAATTTTTTTAATAAAACTCTCGCAACAAGATAACGCCGTCGTTTTTTCCGTCATAGCTATTGTCGAGGTAGAGACCTTCATCGTTGTACGTCACACACATTGATGTTGGGAGGTCACATACGTCGCCGTCGCCATCATCATATTCAACTGTCTCTTCACATATCGTACTGGTCATTTCACCATCAAGGTATTTTCCTGTCTCAACCAGGTTGTCAAAGTTAACAATGCTTCTTTCAACTAACCTATGGAGGCGATAGTTGGGATACTTCTTGACTAGTTCTTCCTTCTCTTCGATCGTCTTTTCATGAATTCCCTCAAGCGATTTCACAGCTGTAAATCCCCAAAAAGATGCACCAAGCTCAGTTTCACCATGTGCTTCTAAAGGACCATTTAAAGAATCCAAAGCAAGTTCACAAGCAGCAATTCCTTCGCTCCCCTCCTTAGGATTCTTGGCGAGTGTTCCCGCATGGTTAAGAGTCATTGGTACTCCATCAATTTTTTTGTAAAAAAGCTGCAGCTTGTGCGTCTCTTTTACCTTCTTGCCTGGAAATAATTTACAATTGCGATTAAAGTACTGGTACGCTCTTGGCCACGAAATTTGGGGGACTTTGCCAGGATTCCCACGATACTTTTTGCACTTTACTTCATCAAAGTAGGGTAGGCCCTCTCTATCAAAAATTTTCTTCCATAATCCTGTGTCGATTGCAATTTTACTCCACGACTTGCTCGTTGTCAGCAACGCTCCCCACTCGGCTCCTGTAACATATTTAAAAAAAGTTTCTGTAAGTATCTCCAGAGGGATATCATCGGATGTAAACGACCAACCCATTGATTCGTATGGTGTCATGCTTCCTGTTCTATGCATATTTCCTTATAGTTAAATTTTTTGTTTTTTATCTTTGGAAGTTAATTGTGCATAATCACAAAAATAGAATTTTACTATATTTTATCTTTAATGTGCATGTTTTATTGGTCGCATCAATTTACGAGAAAGGGGCGCCCTTCATTAAAGTATTGAATTTGACAACACTAAGCCCAAGTTTTACCATAGATCGGTGCAATTCTATGATTTGTCAGCCTACCAGGGAAATTGCATGAAGATTTTATTTGATACCTAGTATCTCGAGCATGTATTTCTTGTTCCACCCCGCCTTGGACCGTTTATTTTTGATACCTGCTTTAGTTGCCTTATCTGCTTTCAGCATATTCAGCGTAGCTCGTC
>JAFEGS010000015.1 GCA_018239705.1 Verrucomicrobiota bacterium
GCCCCTGTCTCGCCGCGAAACTGCTGGGGCCTGTTTTGGTACTCTTGCACACCGGTATAGATGAGTCCATTTGGGAACATGGGATGGTTTTTCCAGCCATGGATGTAGGGGCGCACCCGATGGTAGTAAATGTAGGGGTCGCAGTGCTGTGGCATGCGATCGAGTGTGCTGCACATATCCTCAAGGGCAGATGCCATCTTTTGAAGGACCTGCATCAGGCCTTGAGTGTCTGCGTTTTCTACTGCCTTGATTGCCTCTACACAAGCCTCAAGAGCAGGGCTTGCTTTCGCTTCTATCGCTACATGCACCAGGATAAACCACTCTTCGTCAATGCCGCCTAAGAAGTTTTGGATCAGCACGATATTGCCAAGATCGATAGGGCCTTTGGGGTCGAGCCGCTTCCAGTTGGTAAGGGCGTACGAGGCATAGGAGAGGACAGGGGGGCGGCCAAGCTCTTTTGCTACCTCATACCATGGCTTTGCAAGCACTTCAGGGATAGATTCCGGCACCTTTTTTTGCCCCCACACATAGGCATGGCCAAAATAGGAGAGAATCTGCATTGCACGCTCATATTCAGCCACGGTTTGTAGCTTGTTGGTGGGAAATGGGGGGAGCTTGAGTAGCTGCTCCTGAAAGGTGGATGCGACGAGATATTTTGGCAGATTGCTGGCAGTCTCTTCCCATGCAGAAAAGGCGGCAGGGAGCTGCTCTAACGGGTCAGTTTCTGGTAAAAAGCAAACTGGATGTTTCATATCTATTCCTTTCTTTGTCTCTCAGCGTCTACCACACAAAAGTCCCCATGTCAATACATAAAATAATATCTTAATTTTTTAAAAATTAGAGTAGTATTAGGGTAATAGAGGTGAGTATGCGTGGTGAAGAGGGCCTCACTGAACGCTTCGCATAGTTTAAAATTACTAACCCATTAAAAAATTAACTTATCCTTCTAGCATGTGCTGATAGAGTCGAGACATGCTCACCTCAAGCTGGTTTTTAACATCCTCAACCACTTCATCTGTAGCCTTTGTGAAGTAGGGGACTTTGCAGTAGGCTTTTGTGCATTCGTTGAGCGAGCCTTCCTCATCCACAGACTTGAATGGGATTAACCAGTAGCCTGCAAGGAAGCGAAACTCTACCTGGTTGTTGTTATAGATCAGCATGAAAGAGGCGCGCATGGTGGGCTGGTAGGTCTTTCCCTCAAATGTGTCAACGCTGATTTCATCGGAACCATAGTACTTTTCAACAAGGAAAGAATCAAAGCGATCGCTGTACCAGTGGTTGTAGGACTTATCCTTATCATTTTTTAAAGCGTCACTCTTTTGTAAGATATACTGCAAGGTGCTATCCAGCTCTTCTTTTGCAACGATGATAACGCCGTTTCCTTCAAAAGCACCTCTTGGCTTTATCACAAAGCGATCAGCAGGAATATCGCTCATAATGGTCTGAGCAAGAGTTTCTGAATACTGGCTTGGATAGAGACCCCATTCAGGCTTCACCTTTGCGACCACCGGATCGCGGGTGAATAGAAGGCTCATTTTGTATTTGTCAATCCAGTAGGGGAAGCTTGGCGCTCCTGCTACGATGATTCCGGGATATTTTTTGCAAAAGTCACTGTAGCTTTCAAACACATCTGCACGGGCAAAGACCATTCCCTGATAAGAGTCAATTGAGTCCGGATGTTGAGGGGGAGTGGCTGCTGCTTGCATGAAGGCCGGATCCTCGAAGATCTGCCAAGGAGTGGGGAGGAGAGTCCATAGGGGAGAATTCTTGAAAAGCGTTGCAAGCGGCCTGAACGCAAGGTGAGAATTTACGGCCCATTTCCTCATTGGAAACTCAGCAAATATCTGTTCAACTTGAGGGATAACGAGGCCTTGGTCTCCATGGAGGTACATATCGCCGCGGAATATGGACAAGATGCCATGCTGGAGCTCACAGATCTTTACCCCATGCTCCTTGCTGTACTTGAGGTCTGCTATAAAGTAGGAAACGTCCACAGGGTATTTTGAAGCTGCATCAAGCGATGCTGCAAACAGAAGTAGTGCAATATATAGTTTTCTCATATGGCACAGAAAACCAGATGACTGAATTTTTAGCAACTAATTCCTCCTACATGGTATAATTTTCATTTTTCAGGCAGGACCAGTGACAAAACCAGAAATAAATCAAACATTCAGTTTGAAAATTGATGCCATTGGCAGCTCAGGCGAAGGAATAGGGCGCCTTGAGGGCTACACGCTCTTTGTCGACGGAGCCTTGCCGGGCGAACAGGTCCACGTGCGCTGCATCGAGGCACAAAAAAATTATGGGCGAGCAGAGCTCCTGCATATCCTTGAAGCCTCTCCGGACCGTGTCAAGCCGCCATGCCCACTCTTCGGCACCTGTGGTGGATGCCAGCTTATGCATCTCTCCTACCAAAAACAGCTCGAAACAAAGCGGCAGAGGGTAATTGATGCGCTGCAGCGCATTGGTAAGATCACAGAGGTGGAAGTGCCTCCCTGCCTGCCTTCACCATCCCCGCTTTCCTATCGCAACAAAATACAGCTGCCTGTAAAAAACAACCCTGAAGGGCTTGCCTTTGGTCTCTACGCAAAAGGATCGCACGACCTTGTTGAGGTCTCCTCATGCCTTATCCACTGCCCGATGGGAGAGGAGATTTACCGAGAGGTTCGAAGACTGACGACGAAGAGTGGGATTGCTGCGTATGATCCTCTGACAGGGGAGGGAGACCTGCGACATCTCCTGATCAAAAGTGCCAAGGTAACGGGGCAGGCTCTTGTCATCTTCGTTACAGCCTCCAGCAAACAGGGGAGGTGGACCGCACTTGCAGAGCAGATCATGGCCGCTTGCCCGCAGGTAAAGGGCGTTGTGCAGGCAGTCAACAAGCAAAAGGGCAATCGTATTTTAGGCCAGCAGTTTCATCTGCTTGCAGGTGCTGGCCATATTCACGAGAGGCTGGGAGATCTTACCTTTAAAGTCTCTCCGGCATCGTTCTTTCAAGTAAACCCTGAGCAGGCAGTGCTGTTGTATGCCAAAGCCTTAGCATTTGCAGAGCTAGAGGGCTCTGAAACGGTGCTTGATGCCTACTGCGGTGTCGGCACGCTATCGCTCTTCTTTGCAAAGCAGGCCAAAAGCGTACTTGGCGTGGAGTCTGTCCCTGAGGCAATTGAAGATGCCAAAGAAAATGCGCTCCTCAATAACATCCACAACGTCTCCTTTGTCTGTGCACAGGCTGAGCACTACTGTAGAGCTCTTTCTGCTATCGATGTGGCCATCTTAAACCCACCTCGTAAGGGCTGCGATGAGCTGCTTCTCAAAGAGCTCAAGCGGCTGCGACCCAAAACGATTGTGTATATCTCTTGCGATCCGGGGACGCTTGCACGCGATCTTGGGCTTTTGAGAGATTTCGGCTATGAGGTCGAAAAAGTCCAGCCCTTCGACATGTTCCCGCAGACTGCTCATGTAGAGTGCGTGGTCAAATTGAAGCTGGGCGGTTGAAAAAACGACATAAAACGACGAAAACGACAAAGGACACAAAAGACGAAAACGACGAAAAAGACTTAAAAGACAAACAACGACCAAAACGACGAAAAGGACTCGGGCTTTATGTCGTTTTCGTCTTTTGTGTCCTTTGTCGTTTTGGTCCTTTTTGGTCGTTAGCCATCAAATACTGAGGGATGAAAAATCTTTCGCTAAGGTCCCTTCCCCACTACCCGGTTTCATAGTAATAATCATACAGTCATCGGTTTTTGGTTTGTTATGCATGGAATCATTGATAACTTTTGCGACTTTTTTATTATCAATTATACTGGCGATATTAGTATTCGTTTTAGCTGGTATACTCTGCGATTTCTGCTCGACCGGTTGTTCTACTATAGCTTTTGGTTTCACTGAGAGCGGCGGTATTGGTGAAATTGGCTGTTTTACCCTAACCTTTTGCATCTCTTTGACCTCTGGCTTTGGCAAAACTTCCGGCTTTGGCATTTCTCTTTTATAAAGGGCTGATTCTAGACGAGTGTCGTGATGCGTGATAAGTTTTACATAGGTTGCAAGTCTCTTGGTGACTTGCTCCGGTGTAGGTTTTGGAAAAACAAACTTGTGCCCTTTGCTGTTATCGCATATAAATTTTTTCAACTGTTCAATGGTGGGTAATTGCGTCTTTCTCCAGTCTTGCCAGTTTTCCCAAAATCGATCATATTTTGTAAGCTGTTCTACTGGCTGATCAAAAAATGGGTGACGCGCGATAAAGTATGTGAGCTGTAGATCTTGATCATCTCGGACATTATCAAGAAAGCCATCTGTAACGAGTATAATATAATCATCCTCTGAGGCTTCAATATATGTTGCACATGTATTTTCTAGGCGCTCAATATAAGCCTTTGAACTAATAAGCCCACCCGCATGTGTGGCATCGGGATATCCTTGGCTGTCAAGCCTTCTCGTGATCTTGTTGAGCTGTGCGATTTTATTTTCGCCAAAGTTGATAAGAAAAGCGGCTCCATCTCCTAAGGCTATAGTCTGGACGCGGTACAAATTTTTTTGGTTTTTTTGACCCACTGGCACACACTCTACAAAAAGTGCGGTAGAAGATCCTTGGAGGGCATTAGGAGACTGTTTGTGTACCACCTGGGCGCAATTATAAAACTCATCTGTAGCAATGAGTCTATTCTGTATAGAATTTTCAGTAAACTGCATTGATTTGCAAAGATAAGTCTTTAAGAAATGCTCACAAATCATCTGCGCTACAAAAGCACTAAAAAAGCCATCACCGCTGGCACCATCGGCAATACAGGCAGCATGGCTTCCATCCGGCCTTGTTACGACGCCACCGCGGTCCATATTCACTGCGAATGGTAGCCCTAAGTCGCTCTTATAAAAGGAGAGGCTAACGTTCGATTCATGGCTATAGGTGAATGAGCCGTCGTCCGATATAAAAAATCCTTGCGAGCCAAGCTCTGCTTTTTGCACTTCATCCGTCTCAAGAGAGGCAGGGAGGAGATGGAGGTTGTTGGTACATAGACTTGGCATTGAGATGAGGGCAGTCTCAGTCTCGACCTCGACGCCGGTGAGCGGTAGTGGTGCGGTATCAATCTGATGTTCGCTCAGTCGATGGAAACAATTCTTTTCTTCTATCATTTTGCCTATTCCTTCTTTGATTGGGTCCAAGTATACCATATCATTGTTATTGAAGCTTCAGATATCTGGTGGTAATTAAAATATTTATTCTCTATAGAAGGAAGTAACCTAATTCTGGTGTAGCGATGTCAGACGTAACAGTAGCGCCATCCGGCTCTAGCGGTATTTTTCCTCAGCCTACAGCATCTAAAAAAGAACAGCTCTATTTACCGATACCGGTCCAGCTCTTTGGAGCAGATCTGGTAGAAACGGCAGGAAGGACGCTCCTCTCCGAAAAAGTGGTGAAACCGGTCAGCCTGTTAGGCTATTACGGCTTTTCCGCAGTCGGTGGGCTCGGATCGCTCATTGAAGGTGTGGTGAATCTGATTATCAATGAAGATATAGCAGAGACAGTGACCGATTTTGGCCAGATAGCGGTGGAAGAGAGATTTCGTGAGGCCGGACAGAATCAGGAAGTAATAGCAGGCGTGGCACAAACGGCAGTTTCCTGGATTCCCTATGCCACTCAAGGAATACAGACCATAGGCAGCGCCCTTCTGAAAAACATGCAGGCCGCTGTGGCCCACGTCTGCGCAGGAAAAAGTGCCTTTGATTATGGAGCGAGGATTTTCTGTCCCATAATACGAGGGCTTGTGAGGACGCCTGTGCATCTTCTCATTACTTTGCCGGCGAGGGATATGACCGAAGCGTTTCGCGTCGCATCAGAAAATCCAGCAGAGGCACAAGAGATCTTTGTGCGGGCAGCAGATCTCATGCGAGGCAAGGCGTGGCGCGCAGAATATGCCACACAGCGCTTTTTTAATAGAGCCGCTATCTATGCAGATCAAGAGGGCGAAGAAGTAGAAGAGACCAGGCTCTCTCCTGCGCTCACGCTCGATGAGTTCAAAGCCATGACACCTGAGGAGCGGGAATCGGTCTGTTTCATCGTCCATCAATCTGCAAAAAAATTGGGCCTCACGCAGCGGCAAAGGCACAGCCAGCAGGCACTGTTGAAGAAATATACACATCGAGAGACAAAAAACTGCGACGCCTCCCTTCAAAAAATCGTTACCTACTACAACGAGCTTTCAGATCGCGATATTAACAAACTGACTCCTCACCAGTTTGAGAGCCTCTCTCCATCAGAAAAAATCCGAGTTGTTCAGCTGGTAAAAGAATATGCCGTCACAGCATCGCAGAGGCTACAGCTCAGGCAGTACCAGAAAGCACTTGAAGAGGGTGTACCGCTACCGGATGAAAAAAAGGTACGACAGCTTGTCCTCGATAAGTTCAACACCCTCTCAGCCTCAGAGCAGAGCTCGATACTTGACATTTCTCGAGGGGAGTTTTCTGCCTTTTCGCATGATGAGCAGCTTGCACTGCTCGATTTTTTGATTACCAAGGTATCAAAAAGAGAGAGCCCAAACGTTGAAAATGACCTTCAACGCCTTCAAACCATAAGCGGAAGGCTCCATTCCAACCTGTTCTGCTCTGCAAAAGACCTTAAAAAGATCACTTCCTGCTTTAAAACCTACTTGAGCGGCCAGGAAAAATCGGCACTTCGCCGCCTGCTTCACGAGCAGGTGATTGTGCAGAATGGCACCTCTGAGCAGCTACAGGCCGGTATTAAAGAATTGGAAGAAAAAATCCGAAATAAACATAGCGAAATAGATGCGAAAGGTACAGAGGCAAGTCGGGAAGATCTGCTTGGGATGGCAGAGCTCAAGGAATCGCTACACTATTTACAAGAACTCCAGAACACAACAGAGATTGAAAGTGCAGCAGCGCTACTGCCACAAGGTGCAGAGCCCGGTATTGCCAAGCAGAAGTATGGAGAAAAAATTGGTGCTCAGGTGCAGACAGAAGGCTATCTCTACAAAGCATTTGATACGGCAGGAGCAGTAGGGGAGTATGGCATTTGGGGAGCAGGAAAGGCAATGAGCAAGACTCTTGAAGGTATTGGTGCTGTCTTTACTCCAAAGGCGGTTCATGCAGCTTTGCAGGGAACTGCTTTCTGGCTTGAGAACTGCCAATGGCTCGCTCAAGCAGCTGGGTGGGCAGTTGGCCTTAAGCTCTCTCCCACAGTTGAAAAATTAGCATCTCGGTTGGTCCAGGCAAGTGATATAACCATCGATTCTCTGATCAAGGCAGAAGAGCAGGCCGTGGGTGTCTTTTCAAAGCTTGCTGAGCTTGAAAAAGGCTCATGGGACACCTACGTGCTGCCCTTACTCAAAAAAATGAAAGATATAGACGAAAAGCGACCATTGGCCGAACAAGTTGAGGCTTTCCAAAAAAAATTAGACCTGCTGAAGGCCGACTATATGGAAGAAGGAAGGGTGCTGCAAACGCAGAGCAAAATCGTAAAAATGAACATGGAAGCGCTAAGCGCGCAGTTTCAAGAGGTAATAGAGCAGTATCATCATAATCAGAGCGATGGTCATATTATTCATTTTAGCTATGAACACATCTTCAGGACAGTAAAGGAGCAAAATCCTGAGCTTCCTACCGACTCTCACCAATTTTTTACTAAGCTCTTTCAGCAGATGGAGCAAACGTGCATCGATTTTGTATCAGATATAGATAAGGCCATACCGCGCGAGGGCTCTTGGTGGTGGCCTACACCGACAATGGAGCTTCCCGAAAAAGAGCTCACTAATGTGATGCAAATGACTCCCTCCTTGAGCGTAACTGATGTCATTAACGAAATGACAGCAATTGCCGGCAGTCAAGCAAAGGTGCAAAAATCACTTGCCAGTGCACAGGAGGCTCAACAGGAGCTTTTAGATATGCAGAAGACATGGGCAGGGTGGGCTGCGGTGCATGCAGGGCCTTCGCAAGAGTCGATTACCTCGATTGAAAAGATCGGTAAAGCTTTAGAAACAACGTGTAAGGCGGCAATTACCGGAACTTCCACCGTGCAGAAAGTCGCCGGTGTGCAGCTGGAATTTGCCCGCAAGCAAGCCAATCTGTTCACTAATTATGGTGTCTTAAAAAATAGTGCTTTCGAACTTGCCGGAGCAGGGCTTGACTATATGAATGGCCGACTGGCGATGAAGATCCTTACCCGCTTTACAGCAAGGACGTTGAGGAGGTTCTCTCCACACATCGAGGCCTACGCCCAGCCATTTTGGTATGGGCTAGCGCGAGGTGTGGAGTTCTCAGGAGAGGCGAGTGGAAAGGCGGTTCGTACAGGACTGCAAGGCATCGGTGGTGTGGTGCAGGAAACGGTTAATGCTGCAATTAGGGGAGAGCACTTTCTCACAACCGGGGAGACCTATGTCGACCCTTTGCGTATAGCCAAGTACAGGAAGCTGACCAAGAACGAACAGGCGCATGTGCAGTATCTTGTCTTGCGCTCTCCCAACACTGAGGCAATTAAAGAAAAGCTTGCTTTCGAACTCGACGATCAAAACCGTGTAGCTGAGCTGCTCTTGCAGGGATTTGATGCCTTGGATGAAGAAGAAAAAATGATGCAGAGCCCTGCGTCTGTGTCTAGCATGGATCGGAAGATGCAGCGGAGACTGGTGGCTATTATTCAAGAATATGAACAGCTCACGTTTGAAGAGGCCAGCGATCCGGCTGTAATTGCTAAAAAATTTAATGACCTGGCCGAAAAAGAGCGAAAAGAGCTGTCAAGGATAAGCGTTGATGAGTTTGAGCAGTTGGCTCCGGACGAGCAGCAAGATATTCTCTTTGCTGTCATGAATAGAGGCGCCCGAGCAGAAAAGGAGCTCTTGAATAGGCAAATAGGCGATTTTTGGAAAAGCCAAGAGGTGGGGCTGAACAGGAAGGAATTAAAGAAAATACTAGCACTTTTCTCTGAGATGAGCGATCGCGAGAAGAAGATTCTTACACCTGCTAAGCTCAAAGAGATGGGGCTTGCGAAGGCGGTTGATCTACTCAGCATCCTTGAAAACTATGGCAAGATATACCTGCTTGACCCCCAAAAAGCGGCGGTTGTTCGCACGCTGCACAGTAGTAGCTCAAGCCTTGCAATAAAAAAGGAGCAGGAAAAGGCCCTGGTCATTCTTGCGACGCTCTATAACGCCACGCTGACTCCTGTACAGCAGGGCCAACTGGCCAGGCTTAGCCAAAGAGAGATGAGCCAGCTTACGCCTAAAGAGAGGCTAGAATTAACCGAGTTTTTGAAATGTGGGCCGGAGCTACCTGATGAGGATGTTCGTATGATGTTTAATAGCCTCCCTGCAGCACAAAAGTCCGATTGGCGGCAGATGATGCAATCCGGCAGACAGGCACTGGAGAATCTAAAAGTCGATATTAAAACAGAGATGGATAGTGATACGCGAGCTTTACGAAAATTGAGTAAGCAGATGAAGACCCTGACTCGCCAATATAGTGAGGCAGCTACTCTTGAGACAAAAGCTGCTTTAGATGTGGAACTAAAAGAGATCAAGAGACAGATAGATGATCTCCAAAATGGCATTAAGGAATGGGATCGGGCTTTAGAGCAGCTGAAAAATGGAAAGCCGATTACCTCTGCGAAGGTTGAAGAAAAGAAAATGGATGCCGGGATGCAGCAGATGGTGGAGGCACTTGCCAAAGGTGAGGAAGCGACTGCTGAGGCGCTGGCCGATTTCCAGCTTCAACCACTCCTGAATCAGCCAAACAAGGAGATTGTGAAAGGCTATTTAGATCTTCTTCAAAACATGCAGGCACAGCCCCAGAAGAACGAGCTACACAAGAAGGTCTTGCAAAAGCAGATAGAGGCCATAGAAAAGGCGCTACCAGTAGTGGTAGCTGAGCCGGAACGGGCTGCAGAGCCTTCAGTGAAAGAAGTAGTTACCCCGCCTGCAAGGCGCAAAACAGTTGAAAAACAGGCTGCCCCAGAAGTAGCTGGTGCCTTCTTTGGCTTTTTGAGAGGCATTGCAAGCATCTTCACCGGGTTTGGAAGATGGTTTTCGTCTCTATTTACCACCAAAAAGCCGGAAGATAAGGACTGAAAAACGACATAAAACGACCAAAACGACAAACGACGAAAAGGACGAAAAAGACGAAAACGACTTAAACGAC
>JAFEGS010000160.1 GCA_018239705.1 Verrucomicrobiota bacterium
CCTCTTCCAGCCAGGAAATGCAATCGCTCTCTTTTTCTATAATCGGGGAGATGTTTGTACCAAGGACTTTACCGGCCTTGAGTCTTTCTTCGTGAAGGGCTGAGAGATTTCGAGCAAAAACAGCCTCTCCAATAAGCGTAAGCGGCATGGCCATATCGAGGGCATTGATGGCTGTCCATTTACCTGTACCTTTCTGTCCTGCAACGTCGAGTACCTTATCAACGAGCGGGCTGCCGTCGCTATCTTTGGTGCGGAAAATTTTGCTGGTGATTTCGATGAGGTAGCTATCGAGCATGCCTTTGTTCCACTCGGCAAAGCAGGCACTCAAGCTTTCTGTAGAGAGGTTGAGGCCGCGGCGCATAAAGTCGTATGTTTCGCAGATGAGCTGCATATCGCCATATTCGATGCCGTTGTGGACCATTTTTACGTAGTGGCCGGCGCCCTCTTCACCTACCCAGTCACAGCAGGGTTCACTGCCCACTTTTGCTGCAATTGCCTGGAAAATGGGCTTCACAAATGGCCAGCCTTCAGGGTTACCTCCCGGCATGATGGAGGGGCCATGACGCGCCCCCTCTTCGCCGCCCGATATACCAACGCCTAAAAAGAGAAGTCCTTTTTGTTTCAGGGCTACTGTACGGCGGTTGGTGTCGATAAAATTGCTGTTGCCGCCGTCGATGATGATATCGCCCGGTTCGAGATAGGGCAGGCACGAATTGATGAGCTCATCGACGGCATCTCCTGCCTTTACCATGAGCATGACTTTTCTTGGTCTTTTAAGAGATTGAAAGAACTCAGCAAAGCTATGCGCACCAATGATCGATTTACCTTTAGCTTCACCTTGGATAAAGTCGTCGACTTTAGAGGTTGTCCTGTTGAATACTGCTACAGTAAAGCCGTGATCTGCCATGTTGAGGACGAGGTTTTGCCCCATAACTGCAAGTCCTATAAGACCGATGTCTGCTGATTCTTTCATGATGATTCCCTTTAGATAAATTTCACAACTGGTTACAATGGAGTGCCCTTGTTCCCGTAGCTCAGTGGATAGAGCGGTTGCCTCCTAAGCAACAGGTCGCGCGTTCGATTCGCGCCGGGAACGCTTTTAATACTTTTCTCTTAATAGCTCAATTTCCTGTTTTATGCGATCGGCAAAGAGCTCTTGGTTTTCTTCATTCTCTGGCTGAAACCAGATCGGCTTTCCAAACACACAGGCAGTCCTCTTTCCACATAGGCGTGGCAGCGCGCGCGACCTTGGCCAGAGATCAAAGGAGCCATGAATATAGGTCGGGATCACCGGGCAGCCCGATCGTTTTGCAAGCAGGCTAATGCCATTTTTAAACTCGGAGATCTCTCCATCTGTAGAGCGCGTACCTTCAGGAAAGACCAGTATTTTTTTACCCTCTTGGAGAAGCCTGCAGGCAAGCTTCAAGGAGCTTAAGTCATGCTTTCCTCCCAGTGGATGTGCATTGAGCCTCGTAATCACCGGGCGCAGCAGCGGAACGTCGAAGAGGCTCTTTCTGGCAAGAAAATGGATTGGCTCAGGCCAGGAAATGGCAATAAGTGGGGGATCAAAGTGCGAGGCGTGGTTGGCTGCTATAATTGCACCGCCCGGATAGATGCCCTCTTCCGGTAGATAGCTTTTATGTCGAGACAGCAGGGTAAAGAGAAGGCGAAGCGATTGTCTAGAAAAAGAATAAAAAAGGCTCATAATAGGTCTCGCTCTGCACTTTCCTTTAAATTAATAATTTTATTTACCACCTCTTCAATGGAGAGTTCTGTCGTGTCGATGACAATGGCATCATCTGCAGCTTTCATGGGAGAGAGTGCGCGGCCGGCATCTTGTGCGTCTCTTGATGCAATCTGCTCTGCAACCTGTTCGAGAGGGGCGCCGCTTTCACCATTTTGCAAGCGCCGGCGCTTGGCTCTGATCTCGAGATCAGCTGTGAGAAAGACCTTCAAGTCTGCTTTAGGAAAGACAACAGTGCCTATATCTCTTCCTTCGAAAACAGCATTGACGCCCTCTGCCAGAGAGCGCTGTATGGATACCATCTTTTCTCGCACTGCTGCGTAGGAAGAGACCTTAGATACAAGCTTCGTAACACTCTCTGAGCGGATTTTATCGGTCACATTTTCCTGGCCAAGATAGTAGTTCTTCTCTTCAAGATAGGTTTTTATTGTCACAGGATGCGTGTCCAGGAACTGCTGCAGGCTCTCTGCATTTTCGAGATCGATCTGCTGTGAAATAATACCATAGGTGAGGGCGCGATACATTGCACCGGTATCAAAATAGATAAACCCGAGCTCTTGCGCCACCGCATGGGCGACGGTCGTTTTTCCTGTTCCTGCTGGTCCGTCAATGGCAATAATCATAAGACACCTTTTATAGTAAGCCAAAAGTAGAGAAGCGGTGCTGTAAAGATGACTGAATCTACCATATCCAAAATACCACCAAAGCCGGGGATATTGCTACTATCTTTTACGCCGGCGTCGCGTTTAAGTAGCGACTCTGCAAGATCTCCGATCTGGCTTACAAAGCCAATTGCAAGGCCAAGTACCGCTGCTTGCCCTAAGGAAAAGTAGGGGGCAATGCTCAAAGTGGAAGTGCCGTTACAGAAAAGAAGGCTCATAAGAGCTGCGGCAACAAGGCCAGCAATAGCGCCTTCCACAGTCTTTTTAGGGCTTAGTTTTCGGGCAAGAGGTGTTCGTCCAACTGTCTTACCCACAATATAGGCCGCAATATCTGCAATTTTTGTAGTAGCGATGAGGTAGATGATCCAGAGCGAAGAATTGTGAGCAGAAAAGTTGAGATCGATCAGAAGGCTCAGAGGGAGCGTAATGTAGGCAAAGCCAAAAAATGTAGTAGCCAGATTGCCGATTGCCTGCTCGTGCTGAGAGAGATGCACCATAAACGACAGGGCAAGAAGCAGGCAGAGCGACTCGCTGAGCGGGAAGTCGGGAGAAAAGTAGTGGCACAGCACGTAGAAAATGGAGAAGACAATAGAGAGGAGGCGATTTGGCTCCAGGCCCTTTATGAGACAGAGACCATAGTACTCCCACAGCGCTCTCGCCTGCACAGCAGCGATAACGGCCACAAAGAGCAGCTGGAATGGAGAAAAATGAGAGGAAAAAATGATGAGGCCTGCAGCGCAGATACTAAACAGGGTAGCTAAAAAACGCTGCTGGAAGTTATTGAGTGTCCGGAGCATATTATGTACTTGCCTCCCCGCCGCCTTTACGCCTGTCTCTTTGCTGAAAGTCACACACAGCTCCTAGCAAATGGTGCGGCGTGAATTCCGGCCACGTCACATCGTCTATGAACACCTCTGAGTAGGAGCTTTGCCAAAGGAGAAAGTTACTAATTCTTTTTTCACCGCTTGTACGAATGAGAAGATCGGGGTCTGGAAGATCTCCCGTATCGAGATAGGGTCTCAGGCTCTCTTCACAAATGGTATCTGGTGAGATTTTCTTGTCTACAAGGTCTACTGCCATTCGTTTTATCGCACGGCAAATTTCGTCTCGTCCCCCATAATTCAGGGCAAGAACCAGCTCAAAATTGCTGCAGTGGGCTGTACGCTCTGCTGTCTTCTCTACGCCGTAGCGAAGGAAGGGGGGCAGTGCTTCGAGATTGCCTATGGCGCGCAAACGAATGCCGTTGTGGAGCAGTTTTTCTCGGTATTTTTCGAGATATTCAGCAATTATTTTAGTTAGATGGTCAACTTCCATTTTTGACCGTTTTTGTAGATTTTCTGTTGAAAAGCCAAAAATAGTGAGGACCTTAATTCCGAGCGCCATAGCAGCTTCTACAATAGTAACGATAGCCTCAGCTCCTGCAATATGGCCCTGACTCCAGGCAAGCGCCTGC
>JAFEGS010000161.1 GCA_018239705.1 Verrucomicrobiota bacterium
CAGCTTCACTCTTTTGTTCTTTCAAGGGGTCGCTAGGATTCAAAAGCTCCCCTGCAAGCTCTCGCGCAAGCGCAGGAAACTGCTGAACAACCGCCTCTTCAAGCTCCTTTCCCAGCATTATTACTGCTCTCCCGCGCTATTGAATTTATGGATCAAGACATGCGATTCAGCTGCCATGTTGAAAAAAAAGACAACAGACGGAGCAAGAAGGAGTGCAGAGGGTAGAATCAAGAAAAACCACTGCATCACCACCTGCAGATGGCTAGAGGTGCCGCACTGCTCAAGTGTCATGGAGGCAGCTGCAATTAAGAGCCCCAGACTTACGAAAAATGGCAGTAGTGCTGTAAGGAAGAGCATCAGTCTAGAGATGATATGAGAGGTAAATTCCTCTTTTGCAAGCTGCAGAAACTGCTGAGGCACTACCGACTTCAGCGCAATAGCAGGGCTTAACACATACACGGCATAGACGCTAAATAGGCCAAGAGCGACTATGGCCATATTCAACAGAAAGGGGATAAAGACAAATACGCAGGCAAAGATCTCTCCGATAATGGGCAGCTCTTTAAAGACAATAAAAATACCCAAAGCGATCCAGAGCACAAGATAGGAGAGAAGCAGCAGTAGAAATGCGGAAGCGGCGCTAAAACAGACGTCCCAGGAGCGAAGAAAAAGCGGCATTAACTCGATCTCCTGCTGTTTGACCTCGTCGTGGTAGGTACGAACCAGTACAACGCCAAACCCGGTCAGAATCATGCCGCTAATAAAAACGGGCAAAAATGTAAGGCTCTGAGCCATCCAGTGGCTAGCCGAAAAGGCAAGACTCATAAAAAAGATGGTAAAAAGACCGCACACCGCAATTACCACGGCAGTAAAAAGGAGCTTTTTTTTGTTCAGTGTCAATGTAAAAGCTCGCTGCAGTAGTACTGCAAGGTCGGTTAGATTCATATCAGTCAGATTCATGATAGGCCTCGTGTAAATTGATCATCATCACAAAAAAACTCTTTTTCATCCAGGAAGAGTCTAAATTTCTGCCATTGCCTTTAACTCTTGGGACACATCAAGGGAGTCCTGATGGTAACTTAAGCCCCTTTCCACGAATTGAGCTTCCACTTTTTTAGGCTCAAAGAAACGACGGCAGAACTCTTCGGCTTTTTCGCAGTCAAAAGGCCTGCAGCAATAGATATCGACCGTGATGAAGTCTTTAGGCGTTAACGTGTGGATGACGATGGAGCTCTCAATCAGCGGCACCCAGCCCGAAAGCCCAGCCTTGTCAGGAAAACGCACAGCGTCGGACTTGAAGATAGAAGGCGGCGCCTGCTTCTCCATCCCCAGAAATCCTACAATGTCGTCGAGAAAGGTGTAACAGAGCGTAAGATCATCGCATACGCCCTGCTTGCATCCATAGAGATCGAGTAAAAGTTCGTAACCAAATACGGTGGGTTTGCTCATTGTGTGACCGTCCTTCTTTGTGGTGTTAAGATGGGACGGCATTATACAAAAAAACTCTTTTTCAACCAGAGACTGTCTCATCACCCGCGTAGAGGTATTTTGGACGTACAATAGGCGTTCCTTTCCCGCCTCGCGCTTCAAGCCTTTCATAGACAATCTGACGAGAAATACCGACAACGCGCGCCATTCCAAACAGCACTGCAAAGTAGTGGGGATAGTCAAAGCCCGCCGCCTTGAGCACAACGCTCGAGATGGCATCCACATTGGGGTGGATATCGTGGATCTTGGGATTCTCTGCAAGCACCTTTGGACCCACCAGTCGAAGCAGGAGTGCAATCTTCACAATCGGAGCTGCCTCATATTTTTTTACTGCCAGATCATAAAAAATAGCTGCTCTCGGATCTTCAACGCGAAGAACTGCATGACCAAAGCCATATATCAAATCACCCTTTGCGAGCTTTTCTCGAAGCAGATTTTCCACTTGCCCGGCAGTAGCATTTTCTCCCAGCTCTTGCAGCACCTTTTCTACAAACTCCAGACAGTCTTGATTGGCTCTTCCATGTCGATGGCCGGCAAGTGCGCTCATCGCTGCAGACATCGATCCATGCATATCCTCGAGCCCCGAAGCGACAGCCTTACCTACAAAGGTAGAGAGGTTACCTCCCCCATGGTCATAGTGGAGGATATTAAATATTTTCATAGCAGTAGCTAGATCTTTATTGACACCACCCGGCAGCGCAAGTTGAGCAACAAAATTTTCAATATACCCAAGCTCGGGACGGCTTTTCGGCCCCTCGCCCCATCCGGCGTGGTGATTGATGAGGCACGCCACAAGAGTAGGAGCGCGGGCAATGAGGTTCAGGCAATCTTCTCGATAGTCTCCAACTCCCTCCAGCATTCCCTCAATAAGCAGACTGGCAGCAAAGAGCTTCATTGGCTGGCCAACGCGTGGAAGCAGTCTGATCTGTTCGAGCACGCGGCTATCTACATGCGCCCTTTTCACGAGCTCATTTTTGAACTGCTCGATTTCACTTTTGCTTCCCTCTTTTCCATAATAGAGGAGGTAGATCACCTCTTCGGCCTCTTTGTAGGCAAGCTCACTTATAGGCCTGCCTACATAGAAGAGCCCGAGGTGAGGATGCACATACGAGGTGGTACAATAGCCCACCGGATAGCCACGAAGCCCGGTATCGAGGCATTCTCGCGTCACTGTAAAAAGCACTTCCGAGTCCATAATTTCCTCTATAAATATACTTTTATTAGCTCTCTTTCTTGAAGCAGCTCATGCTCTGTTGCCTTCATTTTTTCTAGTAAAAAGGGATTCAGCACAATATCGGGCACAATCGCAATCTCATCACTTGATCGCACGCAAGGGAAAGAAAAAACCAGATCGCTATCGATCCCGTAGCTATTGCCCTGCGTGTAGAGCGCCGCGGAAAAAAAATCGCCTTCCGCACTGTCTGTATAGCATGTTTTCATCGCATCGATAGCGGCAGAGGCGGCAGAAGCGGCAGAAGATTTACCCCGTATCTTGATAATTTCAGCCCCTCTTTGCTGCACCTGCTGTATAAACTCCCCTTCCAGCCATCTCTGATCAGTAATAACTTCTGTGGCCGGTTTATTGTCGATACAGGCGTGAAAAAAGTCGGGCACCTGCGTATTGGAGTGGTTACCCCAGATGGCCATTTTTGTAACGCTATCTACAGGCCGGCCGGCCTTCATGGCAAGCAGTGCCTTTGCCCTGTTTTGATCGAGTCGGGTCATCGCCTGAAAACGCACTGCAGGAATTTTTGGTGCATTGTGAATGGCAATGAGGCAATTGGTGTTGCAAGGGTTACCAACGACGAGAACATTCACATCCTGAGCCGCTACACTATTCAGCGCTTTTGCCTGCGTGACAAAAATTTTTGCATTTTCGGCCAAAAGGTCTTTTCTCTCCATGCCGGGCCCTCTCGGCTTTGCCCCGACGAGGAACACAACCTGAACCCCTCCAAAGATCTCGTAAGGGTCATATCCTACATGGATCTCTGTAAGCAGCGGAAAGGCGCAGTCTTCAAGCTCCATCTTAATGCCCTCAAGAGCAGGGAGCATCTCAGCTATCTCGAGAATATGAAGGGAAATTGGCTGATCTACCCCAAAGAGCTCGCCCGCCGCAAGGCGAAAGAGCAGGCTATAGGCAATTTGTCCGGCTCCACCGGTAACTGCGATTCGTATCGGATTTTTCTTCATCATTTACACAAGTCCAAAGTTGGTAAGATATTTTTTTACAAGAGAGCCTCTCTTTTCTTCTATCGCCGCTGTTGGCTCTGGCGGCAAAATGCCCATAGCGGGCTGCTTGCCATAGAGATGCACCGCCGTTGTGCGCTGCTTGAGCTGCCATTGAACAAGCGGAAGTGCGTGGTAGAGCGT
>JAFEGS010000162.1 GCA_018239705.1 Verrucomicrobiota bacterium
TCCACAGCCATAGGATCTTCGTTGAAGAGGTAGCGGAACTTACTTTCATTCAGGGCGATGCGCTCGATCTCGACCATTTTTGCCTGCTCAGGTGAGAGTTTACGAGGCACAGGAGTCTGTGAATCCTGCAGCTCTTGCAGAAACTTCGGAGAGATCGTGAGAAGGTCGCATCCGGCAAGCTCTGTGATCTGGTCTTTATTTCTAAAGCTTGCGCCCATCACCTGCGTTTTAAAGTCAAATTTCTTGAAGTAGTTGTAGATCGCCTGGACAGAAAGTACCCCAGGATCTGCTGCCGGTGGGTAGACTTCAGTTCCGGTGTTCTTTTTGTACCAGTCGAGAATACGGCCCACAAAGGGGGAGACGAGGGTAGCTTTGGCCTCTGCGCAGGCGATAGCTTGCGGCAGGGAAAACATGAGGGTCATATTGCAGTGGATCCCTTCCATCTCAAGTACTTCAGCAGCGCGAACGCCTTCCCAGGTAGAGGCCAGCTTGATGAGGATGCGCTCTTTAGGCATTCCTGCCTTTTCATAGCGAGCAATGAAGGAGCGCGCTTTTGCAATGCTTCGCTCTGTATCGAAAGAGAGGCGAGCATCTACCTCTGTGGAGACTCTTCCGGGCACAATTTTCAGTATTTCGAGGCCAAAGTTGACGAACACCTGCTCAAGTGCTACATCGAGCCATTTTTCTTCACTGAGACCAAGAGATTTGGTGTCCTTGATGGCCTTTTCGATGAGGTAGCGGTATTCCGGCTTCTGCGCTGCTGAGAGGATAAGTGTTGGGTTTGTAGTGGCGTCGGTGGGGACAAACTGTCGTATTGCTTCAATATCACCGGTATCTGCCACGATCTTGGTCATGGACTTAAGTTGCTCGAGTTGGCTTTGGCTCATGAGTGCCTCTTGTCTGTTAGTTGAACACGAAAATTAACTGTAAGGGGCGTATCGCCCACTTTCAGGTCAAGTGTGGATTTTAGTCTGCTAAGTAATAATTTGAAAGGGATTTTCACATTGTGAGGCCCCACATCTACGGCGACTGAAGCATTGCCCAGGATCTCCTCTGAGAGCTGGATCTGCTGGCACAGCGCGGCGAAGAGGGTAAGCTGTCTTTTGAGGTTGTCGTCATCTAAGGCATATTTTTTTCCGCAGCTTGTGCAGCTCACAGGCGTATGGAGGGTATTGAGATCTTTGACTGAAAAGAGGACTGGCTTCTTGCAGTTAATGCAGTCGATCTGAAATGTACCTTGTTCTTTCATTCTACGGCTTATTTCTTAGTTTTTAAATATTCTTCCAATGGCCCATCATAGAGTTCAATACCATGATCGGTAAAGATAATCAACTTTTTTGCAAATCGGTCAATCAGGTCTCTATCGTGACTTGCGACGATAGCAGTTCCGGGATATTCGTCGAGTGCCCAGCCGAGCGCAGAGACTGCTTCGAGGTCGAGGTGGTTGTTTGGCTCATCAAGAATGATCACGTTGTGGTCTTTCAGCGTCATACTTCCGATGATAAGCCTTGCTGTCTCGCCTCCTGACAGGGCTGATACATGCTTGAAGGCATCTTCGCCGGTGAAGAGCATCTTTCCAAGGACGCTTCGTACATCTTGGTCGTAGGCATCAGGTCTTTGGCTTTTCAGCCAATCAAACAGGTTGTGGCTGTCGCGCTTGTTAATGACATCTTCGTGATTTTGTGGGAAGTAGCTGATCACTACATTGTGGCCCAGTTCAATGGTCCCATGGTCTGGTGCCAAGTTCTGTGAGAGCATCTTGAGAAGGGTCGTCTTTCCTCGGCCGTTATTTCCGATCACACCAATTTTATCGCCTCGATGGATCTCCAACGAAAAGGGCTTGATAACCTGCTGGCTGCCGTAGGACTTGGTAATTGACTTAATCTGCAGCGTCACCTTTCCGGCAGGCTTCTCCATCTGGATAAAGCGAATGTAGGGGCGTTGAATGTTTGATTTTTTCTGCTCTTGAGGCTGCAATTTTTCCATTTCTCGCATACGCGACTGCACCTGGCTCGCGCGTGTCCCTGAGCGGAAACGCGAGATAAACTCTTGCAGCTGTGCGATTTTCTTTTCCTTCGATTTTGCATCTTGGGCTGCTCGTTCTCGCACGGCGGTCTTTGCTTCTACCATGTCGTCGTAGTTGCCTGGATAGATAATGACCGTTTCGTAGTCAATGTCGGCAATGTGCGTGGTCACTGCATTCAAAAAATGTCTATCGTGGCTGACGACGATTAAGGTTCCAGTGTAGTTCTGGAGGAAGGTTTCGAGCCAGCTGATGGACTCCATATCGAGGTGGTTTGTAGGTTCATCGAGCAGGAGGGCGAGAGGCTCGCCAAAGAGTGCCTGGCAGAGAAGAGCCCGAAACTGCATGTCTTGAGGGATCTCTTTCATCAGCTTGTTGTGATACTCTTCAGGTACGCCAATGCCGAGCAGGAGTGTCTGTGCGTTAGATTCGGCAGAATAGCCATCCTCTTCTGCAACGATAGCTTCGAGATCGCCGAGGCGAAGGCCTATCTCGTCGGTCATTTCGAGGTCGTAGAGTTTGTCACGCTCTTGAAGTGCATCCCAAAGGCGTGCATTGCCTTGAATGACCACGTTGATAACGCTTTGCGACAGAAAATCGTGGATATTTTGCCTCAGCATGCCAACGCGATTTGGCTTGCTTACCTTGCCCTTCACAGGGGTAACAATGCCCATCATGATTTTGAGGAGGGTCGATTTGCCGGCGCCGTTTGGACCGGTAAGGCCATAGCGATTATGGGGGGAAAAGGCACACACTACCTCTTCGAAGAGGGTTCGGCCCCCGACGGCCATAGTTATTTCATCTAAAGTTATCATGATGCTGCACGTTATTGGAGTTTTTATAGCAAGAAGTATAGCAGAAAAGCCATTTTGAGTATACACTGCTCGATTTGCTTAGAATTGAGTATTTAGGAGGTCTTATGTCCTTGCCCACTATGATCACATCGCGAGTAACAGGCCCGATGTATTATGCTCTGCCGCTCGTAACGGCCCAGCCTATTGTCCTCACAGAAAAAGCAGAAGGAGTTGGCTATATCACCATGAATCGACCCAAAGCTCACAATGCTCTGAACGTAGAGCTTCGAAGAGGGCTGATGCTGGCCCTTCGAAAGTTCGAAGATGATAAAGATGTACAGTGCATGGTCATTAAAGGTGCAGGAAAATCTTTTGCCGCTGGTGCTGACATTAAAGAAATGCATGGCCGATCCTATGAGGAAATAACAGAAAGTAATTTTTTTTCAGAGTTTGATGACTTCGAAAAGATAAAAAAACCGGTAATCGCTGCCGTACATGGCTACGCCTTTGGTGGTGGCGCTGAGCTTGCAATGCTTTGTGACATTATCATTGCTGCATGGAATGCGCTCTTTGCATTACCAGAAATCAAAATTGGTACGCATCCGGGGATTGGAGGCACGCTGAGACTGCCTCGAGCTGTTGGTAAATCAAAAGCAATGGAATGGATTCTTACTGGGGAACCATTTGATGCACAGACTGCTTTTAAGGCGGGGCTTGTAGCGCGTGTGGTGCCTGATGATGACTTAAATAAGGAAGTGGAGGTTTTGGCGCAGAGAATCGCAGCTATGTCACTGCCAAATACAAAACGCATCAAGCAGTGCATTAATCTAGCTTCTGAGCCATCAGCAGAGCAAATCCTTGCTGAAAGAAGGAGTTTTTACTCTACTTGGGGGTTAAAGGATAGGTTTGAAGGAATGGATGCCTTTATCAATAAGAGAGAGCCTATCTGGAACCATGAGTAGTTGGGGGTAAAAGATAAACGACCAAAACGACAAACGACACAATCGACGAAAAGGACGAAAACGACTACAA
>JAFEGS010000163.1 GCA_018239705.1 Verrucomicrobiota bacterium
TAAAAATTTCCAAATTGCCAGAAATCTGAAATAAAATATAGGAAAATTATCTATAAACGTCAACTCTGCATTCTCGGTGCTACATGTAGCCGAAAAAATGAAAATCAGTCAGAATAGCAACTCAAATTTGCGTTGGAGTTATTATGGCCATTTATGATCCAAAAAAATATCTAAATTATGCTGAAATGAGTGAGTTACTGAAGTCTCTGTCTCGTGATTTTGCCGACTTATGCCTGTTAGAGAGCATCGGCAAAACTCTCCAAGGACGGGACATCTGGCTAATGACGATTACCGATCAAAAAAAAATCGCACCACAAGAAAAACCAGCTTATTGGGTTGATGGTAATACACATGCCGGTGAGGTAGCTGGTACCCAAGCCTGTCTTCATTTGATTCACAAATTACTACATAGCTTCGGTAAAGATCGGGTCATTACTCAACTGTTAGAGGAGCAAACATTTTATATTGTCCCAAGGATAAGCGCTGACGGTGCTGAAGTGTTTTTTTCAAGTCCCCATCGCCTCCGCTCAGCTCCGGTGGATTGGCCGAATAAAGATATCAAAGGGCTTGACGAAGCCGATATTGACAATGATGGCCACATTGTAAAAATGCGGGTCAAAGATCCAAATGGACAGTGGCGACAAAGTGAAAAAGATCCTCGTATCATGTTGTACAGACGACCAGATGAGGATGATCCCAACACAACATACTACAGAATGTACAGCGAAGGTCTGTTTGAAGATTATGATGGTTTTAAAAAAATAGTTCGCCCCTATCGCTGGTCGCTCGATCTAAATCGTAATTACCCAATTAATTGGCGTCCTGAGGGTGAACAGGTCGGTGCTGGTCCCTACCCGCTTTCACAACCTGAATCGCGCTCTCTGTTAGCTGCAATAACAGCGCGTCCAAACATAGTAGGAATGCAATCGTTTCATGGGTATGGAAATGTCATTCTAAGACCCAGCATGAGTAAACCTGATCTGGAAATCGATGAGCAAGACCTACACGCCTTTGAGTCGCTGGGCCGTCGTGGTGAAGAAATCACTGGGTACCGAGCTATTTCAGTTTTCCATAATTTTCGCTACAGCCAACGTTCACTTCTCGGCGGTAATTTCAATGATTGGGCGTACGATGCTCAAGGTTACTTAGTATTTTCAAATGAAATTTGGAGTTTGCCCGAAAAAGCTGGTGTTAAAATTGAAAATCCGGGAGAACAGTATTGTCGAGAACTGCCAGAGCAAGATCAATTACGCATTCTTACATGGTGCGACGATAATTTACCACCGGGTAGCTTCTATAAATTGTGGCAAACGTTTCAGCACCCACAGCTGGGCGAAGTTGAAATCGGCGGTTGGCTATTTAAATATACTTGGACGAATCCACCACCGCAATTCTTGCCTGAAGAAGTGGAAAAAAATGCCAATTTTGTTATTGCCTGCGCTAAAGCTAATCCCCGTATTAAAATTTACAGTGCTAACAGTGAAATAGTTTCTAATGGTGTTCGCAAACTAACATTGATAATAGAAAATAGTGGGTATTTGCCTACGTATGGAACAAATCGCGCAAGGCTTGCTAAAACTGTGCACGCCCCACGCGTGCAATTAGCCCTGGCACAAGGGCAGCGACTCATTGCTGGCGAAGCTGATTTTGAAATCTCGCACTTGGGCGGACGCTCAAACTTGGCTTACCGCGCCAATTTCTATGGTTTTCGCGGGGCTAGTAATGATGATCAACTTAAACTGGAATGGGTTATCGAAGGTAGTGGGCCTGTCACTGTGACTGTGAACTTTCAAAAGGCTGGAACAGTTCGACACATGTTTGATGGCTGAGTTCAGCAAATATGAGTTTATATTACAGCGCCAGCGGCTTCCTTTTGCGAGATGGTCTCATCAGCATCATCCGCTTTTTGCTGGAACTGGGCGCCAAGTGTCTTGACTGACACGATCCAGAGAATGATTACCGCAAACAGGATAGCTGCCACATAGGGCGTGCTGCTGCTCAGCGAGCAGAAGAGCACCATCAGGCCTTGGTGGACAACAGAGCCGCCCGATTTTCCAAGGCGAGAGCCAATACCATCAATTGCCGCTTTTCCTTTCAGCTTTTGCTCCGGACTGAGAGGGATAAAGGCCATTTCTTTCGTGACGTCAAAGAGTGAGTATTTCGCTGCTTTCGTAAAGCAGTTTTGTACCGAACCTAGAAGGACCGCAAGAGCCAGTGGAGTGGTTCCCAGGAAGAGGGCCAGATAGGGCGATAGCGTCTCATCAGCTATCAGGCAGGTGAAGAAGGCCGCCGTTGTGACGAGCAGGACAATCGGGGTCACTAGGGCCGTTTTTGTCCATCCAAGCTTTCGGATAATGCCAACCATAGCAAGGGCTGCAGAGGTCGAGATAATGCCCATCGCACTTGTCAGGTTGTTGATGTAGATGTTGTACTCATGTGGATCGGGATACATCTGATGGAGCCTGTCTTTCCAGAGCACCTCTACCATGTGGATGACCAGATTGTAGGAGATGACAATAGCTGCAATACAGAGAAGGTATTTTGAGCCGGCTATGAAAGAAAGGCTTTCTCGGAAGGTCATTTTCTTCTCTTTTTTGCCCTTTCCCTTTTTGGTGTCGTGGACGCCTTCCGGTAAGTACTTTGGATCATTGAGCACATTTTTTGTCATCCAGTGAAAGGCGACGAGTATTCCTAAGCCGCATCCCACGATAAGGAGGGTCAGTTTTGCAAGTGACTGCTCCCAGGCAGTTGCTCCAAAGAGAAGGTCGGGGTTGAATACTCCTGAAGAGAGAAAGGCCGCTACTTGGCCGGCAATGATTGCCGATGCGTTTGAGCCGATATTGAGTGCACTGTAGAAGCGCGTGGCTTCTGAGAGTCTTGTGATTTCATTAGCAAAGCCCCAGAAAAGGACTGTCAGGACCATAGTGCCCCACAGCTCTGCAACGACGTAAAAAAGCGTCAAGGGCCAGTTGCGGACCATCGAAATAAAGCCTTTACAGCCAGTTGGCAGTACGGTTTGAAGAAAGTTAGCCAATTGGTCAGCGCAGAGGCTTGGATAGATTGGGTAGACGATAAAGGTAAAGCAGAAGAAGACCGCAAGGAAGAAGGAGATAACAGCGTAGAAGAGCGTTTTTCTGCTGCATCTGTTGGAAAGATAGGTAAAGAGCATCGTCGCAAGTACAGCTCCCGGCAACATCGCCCACACCTTGATAAAGGGGATGACCTCTGCACCGGAGGCATTGGCTGTTACGACAAGGGTATCTTTAAGGTTGCGCAGCACGGTATAGTTGAAACAGACAAAGAAAAGCATGAGAAACATGGGGATGAGCTTTTTGAGCTCATGGCTGTGGATTGGCCACAAATAGGATCGAACTCTCCCGAACCCTGTATTGTCTAGCTGCTGCATTACTGCCCTCTTATTTTTATAACAATATTTTACACTATTATTTCTTTTAATTCAATAATTTATTTAAAAAAAAGAGGACCCACTTGCCTGATGTCAGGTAAGTGGGTAAGAAAAAATTATGCTTGTGGCTGGAGAACAAGAGGGGCCGCGCTTGATGGAGTGCTCTCCTCCTGGATAGCAACTTGGACATCAACCTGGACAGCAACTTCCGATTTTGCCTTCACACTCAATTCCTGGAACTGCTTACCGAGGATGCGCACAGCTGTGATCCACAAGATGAGAACCAGTACTAGAATTGCAGCGACATAGGGAGTACTGCAGCTGAGGGAGTAAAAAATCATTATGAGGCCTTGGTGGATCAGAGAACCACCAGATTTGCCAAGGCGCGATCCGATGCCATCGATAGCCGCCTTTCCTTTCAGCTTGTGTTC
>JAFEGS010000164.1 GCA_018239705.1 Verrucomicrobiota bacterium
AGGACAGTCGTTTTCGTCCTTTTCGTCGTTGTATGTCGTTAGTGTCGTTTTCGTCCTTTTCGTCGTTTTCGTCGTTTGTCGTTAAGGTCGTTTGTCGTTGGCGAGAGTTTATTGTCGCTACTCAGGTATAGCCTGAGTAATCCTGACACAGCCCTATAAACAAAGAGCAGTTGAAGGGAGGATGGTGATTGATTTCCTCAATAACTTCCTCCCTTAATTTTTTTTGCTCTTTGTAGTCTAAAGAATGTTTAAATTCAAAACCTTTCCAAATCCTATCTGATACTATATCTAGGGGAAGATTTGCCAGCTGTGGACACTCCTTCAAAATAATTCCAATCGCGTTAGAGGCAATCACTGGGCGCACCTCTGGAGCTCCATCTTGCAGCTGAAAGCTATAAGAAGCAACTTTGTATGCGGTCTGAAAAACGTTTAATAACCTGATACGTATCTTATCCAATTCCTCATCATCTCTTTGACCTCGTCCTGTATACTGGTTACAAAGCTCTGAATTATAAAAAAGCAGATAGAGAATCAGTTGGTTTTTTTCGTCTGTTGGAGGAAAATTCATAGCATAGTCTAAATCCCATGCATTAAAACTGCACCCAAAACGTGAACACAACTCTTGCGAAATAATAGCAATCCTCGTTCCTTTTCTATATACTAAATACTTGGACTCCATAATTTTTAAAAGATAGGAATAGATCTTTTTATGACTATCAGGTTTAACTCCTTTAACCAGCAGTAGAGTAAGAATGTTGGCAAAAGAATGATGCAGATTTTCATGCGAGCTATTTATAATCAATTCTGACAGAACATTAAAAAATCGATCATCCGAAGAACGGGCAAATAAATCACATATCGAATAATTTGAGACAACATTAATATTACAATCTTTGTTTACAAGAGTCTCAAGAATTTCATATATTCTACCCAGAACCCACCCAGGCTGATATCCTTGACAATTGAGAGAGGAGCATAAAAGGAGCAAAACAGTCCTGTCACGATCTTTCAAGGGGGCCGCATCAAGGTATAAATACACGTTAAGCTCGATGAGCTTATGGATAAACTCGATTGCCCCACAATCATGCGTGGCATTGTTCATGTCATAAGCAGCTAGCCATAAGAGCGTTTTTCCTGCATGGGGCCCCCTCTCAAACGTTGCGTTGACTAATTCAGGCCTCTCCTTGACTTCATCAAGAACGCTATCCCATTGCCCCAATGCGGCTTTGTGAAATACCATTTCCAGCAGGCTATCATCATATCTGATTGTGAGCTTATTTCCATAAAGAGGACTACTCTCCACAAGTTCCATTATCGTTACACTCCGTTGTATTGAAAGAGCTGTCAAAGGCAGCTACAGTATGGAGAGAGAAGCTTTTACGCTGCAAGTAAAATAGTAAACAAACCACACACAAACTAAAATTATTTCTTGTAATAAAAATAAAGCATGACATAGTATCACGCGTGAGAAGGAGAATGTTCTATATGCCATACTCAGCTGTTGCGTTTCTGTCGGTATTTATTATGCAGCTTGTACATATCTTTGCAGGCAAAACGGCCCTCTTGGATCGTGCAAAGCATGGACGGCTTCTCTCTGCCTGTGGCGGGACGGCTATAGCCTATGTATTCATCGACCTTTTGCCAAAACTTGCAAAAGGTGCAGAGCTTGTGCAGACTACGTTTTCAGGTATTATCCCCTATATTGAAGAGCATGTGTATGTAATGGCCCTATTAGGCTTTTTGCTTTTTTTTACTGTGGACAAATGCCGAAGCAGCCTGCCCAAAAAAAGCTCTTTCTACCTCTCAATGTGCTCCTACGCGCTCTTCAATTTCCTCGTAGGCTATGCAGTTGTTGATAAAGACAACCCTGAAGTACAGCCTCTGATACTCTTTACATTTGCAATGGCCCTTCACCTCTTTGTCAATGGTTATAACCTAAGCCTCAGCTATGGACAGCTCTATAACAGACCTGGCAAATGGATTTTAATGACAAGTCTTTTTTTAGGCTGGCTTCTAGGCATCTACATTTCGCTACCAGAAGCCCCTGTTGCTCTTGTCAGCGCCTTTATTGGCGGCGGTATTATCATGAATGTCATTCGACACGAACTCCCCGGGGATAGTCCCCATAGCCTGGGAGCTTTCCTTACCTCGTCACTACTCTACGCCGCCCTTTTGCTTGCAGTTGGCTAAAAGAAACCAGCTCTCTTTAACATTGCACCTACAAATTTCAATACCGGACCGATTATTGAGAAGTATGGCTTTCACCAAAAGACCGATCCACGCAATCTTATTATTATTCAATAGGCCTTTGAAGCATGCATGTTCGAAGGGCTAGGAGAGGGTCTAGAGTATGCAACTCTTGAAGCAAAGCTCCTGATCGCAGGAGATCGCAACCTTGGGAAGCTCTTTCTGCGGTATATCAACGAATGTGTAGGCCCCTTTCATTTTTTCATTTCCATAAAAATTTTTTCTCATGTATTTACAAGCTCATCTAGATTTTTTCTCATCCATCCTTAAATAAGGGACAAAGCAATGAAATTATGGGTTATAGCTTTACTTAGCTTCAGCATGTTTTTACCCACTTATAGTGAGGGGGCGCACAAAAGCAGCGATCATCGACATTCTCATAGTAGTACAAAAAGAGGTCCAAGAGGCCCAAGAGGTCCAAGGGGTCCCATGGGTGCAACAGGTGCGACAGGTCCTCAAGGTGTCACAGGCCCTCATGGCTCCGCGAGTGCAACAGGTGCTACGGGTGCTACTGGAGCAACAGGGGCTACGGGTAACACAGGAGCAACAGGTGTAATAGGTCCTACAGGGGCTACAGGTAACACAGGAGCAACAGGTGCTACAGGCGTTACGGGAGCGACCGGTGCCACAGGGCCGATCAATATCGCATATACATTCCTCTACTCAACAAATGGACAAATTATACCGGAGTTTAGTTCCTGTGGAGGCCCTCCATATGTTGATGGTTTGGTAGAATATGAAAACGTAGAGTTTGATTATAGCTCAAGCGGTACATGGAGCTATGAGTTTGGAGATCCGGATAATCCTACATATGTCACAGGGATTAGCGTTCCTATTGAAGGTGATTACGCCGTAGATTTTTATGTGACTGCTTCTATTAATGGTACCCCGGCAGTATCCGCTCCTTATCCTTACATATTCGGAGCCCTTTTAAATGGTACAATAAGCGGAACCGGTGTTCCCGGTGAGGCAATCACAATTACAGATGCTCAAGTTGTGGATGGAGGCGGTTTCGGAAGTATTTTCGATGGTACTACAAGTGTTCCTGTTACTGGTTGCCCTGATTGTACCACCGGCAGTATTACTCTTCCTAATACTATGAAAATAGTGGGAGGCTCGTTGATTGTTCACTTGCAAACTACGGACGTTCTTAGAATTGGAAATGAATCTCTAGGTGTTAATTACACAACAGTACCTCAAGGCGTCTTTTATGGTGATGTAGCATCAATAAGAATGACCTTGTTGAGAGCTGGTGCAGGTTCTTAGAACCTGTACACTGAATACTTGTACGTATATACCAGGGCGGCCCCGCCCTGGTTGCTTTTTTTTATATGCAATCAGCAAAATTCAACTTATCGTGCCAATGCAGCATGATCCGCTTTCTATCGTGATCGGGACAGGAGTGCTTTCTATATTGCCTGAGCTGACCGCCGTAATGGAATAGTTTGCCGCCGCAGATGATGATGAAACACGAGTGGTAAAAAGAAAGAGAGATGCAGCCGAAATTTCTTCGACAAACTGGCTATTGTTATAAATCCGATACGCGACAACATCCGGCGATGGGCTTGCAGTCCATT
>JAFEGS010000165.1 GCA_018239705.1 Verrucomicrobiota bacterium
AATAGCTTTTTGCTCTTCGCTATCTTCTCAGCGCCAATAATCTTTGCCACTCTTAAATCGAGCTTTCGCACCTCATCAAAGGTCACAAGATCAGGGCCCACAGCCTTCTCCGCCAGCGGATCTGTCGCAGCCGGAGCCTCATTCTTACTCAAGCTCATAAGCTTTGCAATCTCCATCTCAATCTGCTTGTCCTCTATCTTGGAAAAGAGCACTTGTGGTGCGGGCAACGTTTTACCAGCCTCCATTTTTAATGCCGTAACCTCATCCCAGCCTCCAGGGCAGCCTTCAAAGCCAATGAGCTTCCAGATCTTGCCAGCCGCTTCTGGGATAATTGGCGAACTCACAAGGGCAAGAGCCTTCACACACTCCAGGCAGCATGCAATGGTGGTATACATCTTAGCCTTGGTCTCATCCGATTTTGCGTCATTCCATGGCTTCTTCGCATCGAAGTAGACATTTCCAAGGCTTGCAAGCTCCATGATGGCTGCAGCTGCCGCCCTAACGCGAAAGCCCTCATATGCTCCGTCAGCTTTATCGACTGCCTGCTGGATATCTTGCAAGAACTGCTCGTCTCTTGCTTCCAGATTGCCCATGGGAGGGATTTTCCCGCCACAATGCAGCTGCACAAACGAGAGAGTACGATGGATGAAATTGCCAAATTTTCCAACCAGGTCGGTGTTACATTTTAACTGGAAGTCCTTCCAGGTAAACTCTGAGTCTGCCGTCTCCGGCGCATTTGCAGCGATAGTGTATCGAAGCTGGTCTGAGCTATAGCGCGTGAGGAAATCCTCGAGATCGATAAACCAGCCATCAGATTTACTGAACTGCCGGCCTTCCAGGTTATAGAATTCATTAGCGACAAGCTCGTCAACAAGCTTATAGGGCCTATTTTGCCCCATTGTCATTGAGGGAAAGATAGCTGCGTGGAAGGGAATGTTATCTTTGCCCACAAACTGGATATAGCGGGTGTTTGGGTCATACCAGTACCTTTCCCAGGCGCTAGGATCGCCTTTGAGCTGTGACCACTCTTTTGTAGCGGAGATATAGCCGATAGGCGCATCAAACCATACATAGAGCACCTTGCCGGTTGTGTTTGGCAAAGGAAGAGGAATACCCCAAGAGGTATCTCTCGTGATGGCGCGAGGTCTTAGATCCTGGATGTAGCTTTTGATGAAGTTGATCACATTGGGCTTCCAGTTCTTCGTATCAAGCCAGGCATCTAGCTTTTCTCTGAAGAGATCGAGGCGCAAGAACCAATGGCGTGTCTTTTTGAGCGTCAAGGGCGAGTTAGTAAGCTTTGAGCGAGGATTCAAAAGGTCTGTAGCCTCAAAACTGCCCCCACAGTGGGTGCATTCATCTCCTCTTGCCTTGTCAAAGCCACAGCGTGGGCAGGTTCCAATTACGTAGCGATCTGCCAAAAAGCGCCCCTCCTGTTCAGAATAGAGCTGCTCTGTCTCTTTGTCTTCGATGTAGCCATTTGCGAGAAGGTCTGTAAAATACTGGTGTGTCGCCTCAACGTGTCCCGGCCATGTTGTGCGCGAGTAGTGGTCAAAGGAGATATTCATCTTGTCGAAAAGGGCTTTATTGACCGCATGAAAATGGTTGACATGGTCTTGTGGAGAGCGTCCTGCAAGCTCTGCACTCAAAGAAATGGCAATCCCATACTCGTCTGAGCCGCTGATGTAGATAATATCGCGCTTTTTGAGCCTATGGTAGCGCGCACAGATATCTCCCGGAAGGTAGGCACCTGCGATATGTCCAAAATGGACCGCCCCATTGGCGTAGAGAGTCGCTGTAGTAATTAAAATTTTTTGCACGAATATGCCTCACAGAGTTTGATCGATTGAATCGTAGATTGGTCTTTGCACGATGAGTACTTCATAGTCTGTATGGAGCACCTCTTTCCATCCTAGAAGGATTTTTGTAGACCTATCGACATAGAGCGGGCCCGGTTTTGCAAGCGCGTAGTAGCTGGAAATCTCTTTTGGCATGGATTGTGGACAGGATATTTGTGTCTGAAAACCATGCATCGACTCGTGGACCAGGCGGACCTGCGCCTGCTCTAGTTCACTCAAGGATCCCCAAGAGACAAAATTTCCGGCAAAGCGCTTTTGCAAAAAGGTCCAGTCGAGCCGGACGCGCTCACCTCTTCCCACAGCGTCCGGAAAGATGCGTCCTGTTTGCTCACAGATAGCTGCCCATTTAAAATCAAAAGGAGGATTTTCCGGCTGAGGATGGCTCAAGAGAAACTCTTCTACCAGCCTCGCGACGGAAGGAGCAACATCCACGCCAAGCTTCATAGGCTGTTTGCTGTAGGGGCTTACCGACCCTTTCTTGGTCGATACAAACCAGCCATACCAAAGAAGAAAGCCTAAAATTGCAATGATGAAGAAAAAAGAAAACAGCAAGAGGAAGATAGCTCCCTCTCCTACCGATTCTATGTCTAGTAACATGCTACCCTAAGCGATTTGACTTTGCTCTTTTCTCTTTTTTTGCATCTTTGCCGCCCTTTGAAAAGCTGTTCTCAAACTGTCTGCCGTTTGGGTTTTTCTTATCAAAAGGAGCTTTCTCATCTTCTATTCTTGCAGTAGGAATCTCTTCAAAACGCTCTTTATTGTCATAGATCTCAGCAAGAACTTGAAAGGCAACATTTTGTGAATCACTGTCTACGTCCATCTCTCGGCCCGACTTAATCGCATTTTCAGCCAATTGCATGGCATAGCGAACCAAGTCAAACTGGTTCTTAAAGCGCTTAAGCAGCTGTTGGTTCGTCAAACAGTCTTCATATTCTAATTCTTTCTTCATATTTTACCTTACCCGATGTTCCTCTGCAATGACAATACTCCTCAAAACCTCATAGGCAGTGAGTAGGTCATCGTTAATAATAACATAATGATACGCTGTAGCTACAGCGATCTCTCTACCGGCTTCTGAGAGACGAGAAGAGAGGCTCTCCGGCGTCTCTGTTCCTCGCTCCATAAGCCTGTGGCCCAGCTCTTCCAAACTGGGCGGCATTAAAAAAATAAATACCGCTTTCTCTTTTCCCATGAGATGAAGAGCCCCTTGCGTGTCGATCACCAAAATGGCATGCTTACCCGCTGCCTTTATCTCTTCAACAGCTCTTCGAGAAGTGCCATAGCGGTAGCCAAAGAGCGTGACATGCTCTAAAAACTCACCCGCTGCCACTTGGGCAGAAAACTCTTCCTCACTCAAAAAGAAGTAATGCACTCCATCTACTTCGCCGGGCCTCTTTGGCCTGGTTGTCGATGAAATGCTCATCTTTACACAGTCAAATTCCTTTGTGAGCATCTCGACAAGCGTTGTCTTGCCTGTACCTGCCGGGGCGCTCACAATAAAGGTGTGGCCTCGCTGGCAATTACCAAGAAGCACCTGCTTACTCGACATTCTGTACCTGTTCACGGATCTTTTCAATTTCTGCTTTGGCGGCAATCACGTAGGCTGCCACCTGCGCATCCTGTCCCTTGGAGCCAATCGTGTTACACTCTCTTTGGATCTCTTGCAGCATAAATTCAAGTACCTTCCCAACACTTCCACCCTTGGAAAGTGTTCCACGGAAGTTTTCGAGGTGAAAATTGAGACGCACCAGCTCTTCAGAAATATCTATTTTATCAGCTATAATTGCAATTTCTTTTTCAATTCTTTCGTCATTTGCCCGCGGATCTTGGATAAGTATGTCTTGGGTAAACTGGCTGAGAAGTTCGCTAAGCCGCTTTCGGTATTTATCTGTCGCTGTAGAGGTAAGCTCTCGAATCTTTGCACCATATTC
>JAFEGS010000166.1 GCA_018239705.1 Verrucomicrobiota bacterium
CCTCAGAAAGTATCTGGATGGCATCGAGGTACATCTGAGCAGATGTCTCATCATCCGGTAAAAGGGGGCGTAATTTTTGCTGCTGCTTGTCAAAGATGGTGTGCGGTTCGATGGTAAGGTTGTAGAGTGAGATGTGAGTGATGGGAAGCGTAGCCGCTTGCCTTAGCGTTTCGTGCCAGTGCTCGATTGTCTGGTTGGGTAGCTCATACATGAGGTCTATTGAGATGTTGTGGAAGCCTGCCTCATGGGCACAAAAGATGGATTCCTTCGCCCTTGCCGGAGAGTGCCTTCGATCGAGAATCTGCAGCTCATCGCTGTGCAGGCTCTGAATCCCAACGCTTAAGCGGTTTATACCAATACGGCGCAGAGCGGCCATCTGGTCGTAGGTGATCTGTTCAGGATTGGCCTCAATAGTGATTTCGACGCCATCGAGGCTTTGGAACTGATCACCAATCCACCCAAGTACTTGGCTAGTGCGCTGCGGCTCAAAAAGAGTGGGCGTTCCCCCTCCAAAATAGACGGAGGCAAGTTTTTTGCCTTCCAGGTGAGGTTGTATGGAGCTCCATTCGCGCTGGAGCCCATGTAGGAGAGTATCTTTGAATGATGGTTTATCCGGTATTACGTAGAAGTGGCAGTAGGGACACTTGTGAGAGCAGAAGGGGATATGAATGTAAAGACTTATCCACTCTGCAGTATTATAACAACTACCACTCATCAGCATCGGGGTCTACAATACCGCCTCGGCGCCAGCGATTGCGGTCTGAGAAATAGGATTCATCCTCTTCCTCTTCTTCGTCTTCGCGCTCAGCGTCGCCTTTTCCTTCGCCCTCGTCGAGCTCATCAGACGCATAGACCTCTTCAGTATCATCTTCGTAGGAGCTCTCTCCGCTCAGAGAGGTATCCATCTCAAAGCCACTGTCGGTCATGCCAGATCCACTCTCGCCTATGTCAACATCGGGGATGGTGGGCATTTCGTTGTAGCCGGCCTTTGCAGGAGCACGCTTCGGAGCGATATATTCCTCAGCTTCGCCACCCTCTTTCAGGAACTGGAGGCGCTCCTTTTCTTCTTCAATTCGACCTTGCAGAACGCGAATCTCTTCTTTGTGTTTTTCGAGATCCTTTTTGGGCACAAGGCCAAGCTGAAGCCATTGTTTCAGGTCGTTTAGCTCGGCTTCTAATTTTCTTAATCTTTCACTTTTGATCGGTTTCATCGCGTTACTCAAGGTTTGAGAAAAGAGAGAAAGTTTCTCATATTTTCGCTTTTTTTACCAGTTATTAAGTAGACCTCTTGCAAACATAGGCGATCCGATAAAACGGATCGCCTGTGTTTGCAAGAGGTCTCTTGAAAGAAATGGGGGAGTCTGTTAGGATTGTAGCATGGGGGTGTAAAGGTTTCGACTTACAAGGACCATATCAGTTGCGTGCGGAGGATTATCGGTTGGCCTCCTTAAAAATCCGGTAAAAAAACAAATGATGCTGAAAATAATTCCAGCAAGATCTTCGCAGTTGACTTCTCTTTTGACGAAGCAGCTGAGTTGATGGTAATCTAACCCTAGCGGGTTAAATACTCGACAGTTTGTCTCTGGACCAGGGGAGGCAAGTATCTGTCGCTCATACACTTGGTGTGAGTGCTCTACGGTAGGTAGTTGAGTAGTAGCATTCGAGAACCATCAATTACCAAGTAGTGCTGAAGTGGGGTGTCTCCCAGCAAGCATTTCTTTGAATTTTAGGAGACACTAGGCATGTAGAGGCTGGTAGCCGGGATTTGTTAAGGACGAGAGTTCGATTCTCTCCACCTCCAACAACAGACCTCTTGCATAACCTAAGCGATCTGACAAAAAATCTCTCGTTTTCTCAGATCGCTTAGGTTATGCAAGAGGTCTAACAAAGCCAAAGAGGGCGTATTGTTCCAAACGCGTTTGGATCGATAAGCCCTCTTTCGCTTTACGGAACCATTGCCGGGAGCGCAAGTAGGGAATGCACTGTCCTGCCAACTTCAGCGAGGGGGCAGACAAGTTGGATAATATCAGGATGATGATAGAAGGCATTAGTCTGTGGGCCAAGCTCAAACAGTGAAGGCTCTTCGCTATGAAGAAAGACCTTTTTTCCCTTTGCAATTGCAAATCCCAGTTCAAGATGGGTCCCACCGCCTCCCGGAAGGAGAACAACAACAAAATCGGCATCTGCTATGCCCTCTAGTTCAAGCGTGGCAACCTCTTGCAGGCGCTCTTTGCTCGTCGACTTCACACTTCCATGTGATGTCCAGTCGTAGGAGATTTCATGGCCACACGTCTTTAAGGCTTCTCTTACTATATGGTGAGCCGTTACTCTTGAAAGTGATGTTGCAATGTAGTATTTCATCAGATATCCTACAGCCTGCTTTGAAGTGATCAGGTTATCAATCTTTTGCAATTTTGCCAAGGCCGAAAGTGATGAATGCATCTTTCTGCCCCCAATTCCCCAGGTTATTTGACAAAAAATGTCAAGTTTGTAAAAATCTGACATATGAAGAAGAGAGCTGAAAAAGTCGATAATGTAGTTGCCTTGGCAAGAAAGCTCATGGAGAAAGGAGCCTATGTCATCAGTAACCATGCGTATGAAAGGGGAGAACAGAGAGGGATCTCTTTAGGAGATATAAAAAATGTAATCAAAACAGGTTACCATGAAAAGAGAAAAGATGCGTATAAAGAAGAATTTATGGACTGGAATTATGCAATAAAAGGAATGACTCTCGATAGCGACTTAGCAAGAGTCTGTATCGCATTTGTTCAGGAAAATAGTTTAATAGTAGTTACAGTGATAAGGCTGGAAGGATAAGAAAATGAAAAAATTAATTTATAACGGACTCGGTTTCCCGATTGTCTTGAGAGGGGTTCAAACATTTGAGTTTCGTGGAGAGGTATTGCCCAAAATAAACCATCGAGAATTTGAAGATATGGTTTTTAAAGCTCTTCTCAGGTACCCCGCACGGTTCTCTGGGGCTCATCTTTCTTTTGTAAGGGGCTATATGCAATTGTCACAGAAAAAATTTGCCTCAATGTTAGGCTTAAGCACACATGCGACAGTTTCTGGTTGGGAAGGCAAAAAGCACCTTGCGACGGGCATGCCTGTAACTGCTGAAGTTGTTATTCGACTCATAATGGCAGATTTTATTGGAGATGGTACGTTTGCTTCGCACTTCAGAGAATTTTTAGAAATAGACGCTCTTCCCAGTGATCTTGAAATGAAGGTTGCTTAAGAGGGGGAGGTAGGTAATGTCTCATTTGCCAGATCACAGCTTCTTCTGATTCCCATAAGGTCTATTTTTTCACTGCTTTAAAGTGGCGTATGAGGAGCTCGTTTGAATCAATCGAATCAGCGATAAGATTGTAGCCTGCAATGGATTCGTTTTGTGCCTCTTCACCAAATGTTTTTTTAAATAGATCTGAGGCGGCAAGCTTTGTTGCTATATCGCGATTGTATTGCGAGTAGGCATCACTTTCAGATCGCATCTCGAGTACATCAAAGCCCGCACTCTCTAACTGCTGCATATAGCTTGTTTCAGTTTCTGCAAATAGGAGGAGACCTTCAGAAAGGGCCATTTTGGTGAGTTTTTCTCCCCATTGACCCTGGATAGGGCTGAGCCAATCTTCTATGACAAATAGGCCATTGTGCTTGAGTACGCGAAATATTTCCTTAAATAGGACTGTTTTGTCTTGCACATGGGTGAGAACGCCCTTACTTGACACGATGTCAAAAGAGGCATCTTCAAAGGGTAATAGATTATCCTCAGTAATG
>JAFEGS010000167.1 GCA_018239705.1 Verrucomicrobiota bacterium
GAATGAATTGGGCTGATCAAAATTATTCAATAGGCCGTGGGCTAGCGGCTCTAAGACATAAAAATGGTTTAGAATATCAACCCTATTTGAAAGCTCTTGTAGAAAATATACTCCCAGACTTGCTGAGTTCTGCAACTGGGTCCACCTTTCCAAATGTGAGCCGTGATCAATTATTACGAGCTAAAGTTTTCATGCATTCACTCGAGCAACAATTAGCGATTTCAAGAGTTCTCAGTTCTCTAGATGATAAGATCGAGCTAAATCGCCAAATGTGCAAAACGCTAGAAGATATTGCTGGCACTCTTTTCAAAAGCTGGTTCATTGACTTTGATCCTGTAAAAGCTAAAGCAGCTGGTCGAGAGCCTGAAGGCATGAGTCCAGAAATAACGGAACTGTTTCCAAATACATTTATTTCAAATGAAATACCAAGCGGTTGGCATTTCTCTGTAGCATATGATTGGGCTGAATATATCAATGGCGCAGCTTATAAAGATTCTCATTTTACTGAAGCTATTAACGGACTTCCAATAATAAAAATTGCAGAATTAAAATCAGGTATTTCATCTGGAACAAAGTATAGTAATGTCAATCTTGGTGGTAAATACAAAATTGAAACAGGAAACATTCTCTTATCTTGGTCCGGTAGCCCAGAAACTTCGATCGATACTTTCCTCTGGGTTGGTGGTTCCGGATGGTTAAATCAGCATATTTTTAATGTAATTCCTAAGACCACTGAATCACGAGCCTTTATTTATTTTTTACTTAAATATATAAAGCCGAAACTTATAAATATAGCAAAAAACAAACAAACAACAGGACTTGGCCACATAACCGTAAAAGATCTCAAAGAATTAAAAGTTGTTAACCCTGGCCATAAAATAATTAATTCATTTGATCTAATTGTTGCTCCTATATTGCAGCGGATTCAACAATCTATGGAAGAGAATGTTTATCTCTCTCGCACACGTAATAATCTCCTTCCAAAGCTTATTTCTGGGGAAATCCAACTATGACTTATTTATATAACAAGTTTAATAATTGGATTCAAAATCAGTCGATTTGGCTTAAAATTATTTTACCTTTGGTAATGACTGTCAGTGGGATTTTCTTAAATTACGATATATCATTTATCCAAAACGATCACCCCCATTTATTCGTGTTTTTTCATGATTATGTATTGCCTCAAATGCTTTATGTTCTCATTTTTAGCACGATTTTCTATACTTATACGCTTTTTGTCGAAAACAAAAATCAACCAACAATAAATGAATTAAAAGAAAAATTGAGCGCAGCAGAAGATAAAAACAAGTTTATCTCTGAAAGATTAAAAGATTTGTTTGATGGTTATCTTTACAACCTGGCATTCAAGCTAGAATTTGGCAAAAAAGGAATTAACTGTGAAAGAATTACATTATTTATCCATGATGGTAATAAATCATTAACCCCATTCTCAAGATACTCAGCTAACCCCAAGTACGGAAAAATTAATCGTACTTCATATCCCGATCATGAGGGATGCATTGCCAAGGCTTGGGAAAACGGCTGGCATTTCGATGCAAGCTTTCCATGCCCAAAGCAAGACTACAAGAAATATCTAGATTATAATCTGAATAATTACTCAATTCAAAAATCAACCTCAAAACAACTCAGCATGACATCAAAAGTGTATGCTGCTCACCGAATAGAAATGAATGGTAACCCTCTTGCAATTATTGTAGTTGAATCCGAAACCAAGGATCGATTTGAAGAAAAATTCGTTAAAGACACCTTAAAGAGTCAAAATGAATTTTTATCCCAAATTATCAAAGAACTCTATGAATATATACCACGGCCTAATACGGCTTCATCAAGGGGGCTATAATGAATAAAATAAAAGAAGCAGTAGCCTATTTCACTAAAAATTACCTAAGCAAATCAGATCTTTCGAATGCGCGAATTACAAAACTTATTTATTTGTCAGATTGGCATCATGCAATCAATTATCAATCTCAAATAACTACGATAAATTGGTATTTTGATAATTATGGACCGTTTGTTAATGACGTTTTTGATGCCGTCTGTCAACACAAAGATATTTTTAATATCAAAATCATAACTAATATATATGGGAGCGATAAAACAATTTTCATCTTAAAAGATGAGAATTACATCCCCGTCCTAGATGAAAGTGAACGACAATCACTAGATCACATAATTAATATAACTCAAAACTTAAACTGGAACGACTTCATAAAACTTGTTTATTCAACATACCCAATAGCAAGTTCTCAAAGGTACACCCATCTCGACTTACTGAAGAAAGCTAGAGAATATAAAGGATTGAAATAGTGGACCTTAGGTTTACAGAAGACATTGTAGAACAAGCAACACTTGCCTGGCTTGAGACCTTGGATTATGAATTGATCCAAGGTGCTGATATTGCTCCAGACAGTTCAAACCCAGAACGCAGAAGCTATTCAGATGTTATTCTCGAAGAAAGAGTACTTGCCTCATTAACGACGATAAACCCAAAGGTTTCAGCAGAAATTCTAAAAGATGTATGCCGGAAAATTATTGCTTCTCGCTCATCCGATCCTGTTGAAGATAACTACTTATTCCACCGCATACTTGTTGATGGGGTCGATATTGAATATGCAAGGGATGACGGCAGTATTTCAGGTGATAAAGTCTATTTAGTCGACTTTGAAAACGTTGCCAATAACAGTTTTATAGCCGTCAACCAATTCACAGTTATTGAAAACAAGCGCAATCGACGTCCTGATATCGTCATATTTGTTAATGGTATCCCTTTGGCAGTTATTGAGCTGAAGAATGCGGTTAATGAAAACACCACCCTTACTCATGCCTACAATCAGCTTCAGACATACAAGAAAGATATACCCTCTCTTTTTAGAACCAACAGCCTTTTAGTGATCTCAGATGGAATCGAAGCAAAAGTCGGGTCATTGACGGCGAATAAAGAACGTTTTATGCCTTGGAGAACAATTGATGGCAAATCGATAGCTCTTAAAGGAACTGCAGAACTTGAAATATTGCTGAAGGGTTTATTTCGACATGATATCCTTTTGGATCTCATACGCAATTTTACGGTATTTGAAATTGATGCTGAAAAAATTGTCAAAAAAATTGCAGCCTACCATCAGTATCACGCAGTGAACAAAGCTATTGAATGCACGATTGATGCTTCCTCCCCTACCGGAGATAAAAGAGCCGGGGTCATCTGGCATACGCAAGGATCTGGCAAAAGTTTGTCTATGGCTTTCTATGCAGGAAAAATTATTCAACAAAAAGCTATGCAGAACCCTACCTTGATTGTCTTAACGGATAGAAACGATTTAGATGAACAGCTTTTTGGAACATTTTCTAGCTGTAAAGAGCTATTGCGTCAAACTCCCGCTCAAGCCAATGATCGAAAACACCTTAGAGAACTTCTTTCTGTAGCCTCTGGAGGCGTAATTTTCACAACGATTCAGAAATTCTCACCATCAAATGGAGAACCATATCAGCTACTTTCTGATCGACGCAATATCATCGTGATTGCTGATGAAGCCCACCGTAGCCAATATGATTTTATCGACGGTTTTGCGAGACACATGCGTGATGGGTTACCAAATGCTTCTTTTATTGGTTTTACCGGTACACCGATCGAACTTTCCGATAAAGACACCTATGCTGTTTTTGGTGACAATATCCACACCTATGACATTCAACAGGCTGTTGAGGATGGCGCGACCGTTCGGCTTTACTACGAAAGCAGACTCGCTA
>JAFEGS010000168.1 GCA_018239705.1 Verrucomicrobiota bacterium
CCGAAGCGAGTAGCCCCATATGTAGCGAGCCTTTGGCGAGCGGAATGTGGGGTTAATGGGGTATTAAACTAATGGAGCTGCGGTAGCTGCGACAGGAACAATACAGAAGAGGTAATTGCGGCAATGTATAGCTCATGTTGTTACTTCTATCCAATTCGTTACTTTTTGAATATCCTCAGGCACATCTACGTGAGGAGAGCTTCCTGCGACGTGCGCTACCTTAATCTTGTACCCGGCTTCAATGACCTTGAGCTGTTCCAGATCTTCAGCAATCTGTAAAGGGGTAGTGGGGAGCGTTCCATATTTGAGGAGGAACTCTCTTCGGAAGGCGTAAATCCCTAAATGCTGGAAGTAGGAGGCGGGTGGGCTGCCGGGTCGTACAGCCGGGATGGGAGACCTGCTAAAGTAGAGCGCCTCTCCCTGCTGGTTCATGACACATTTTACGACAGATGGGCTCAAGATATCGTCAGGGTTTGTGATTCTGACCGCTGCTGTTGCCATTACTTGGGATGGATCATCGCGAAGCAGCCCGAGGACAGCTTCGATGGTCGACGAGGCGATGCAGGGCTCATCTCCCTGAACATTCACGATGATATCGGCTTTAGTTATTTCGGGGAAGCGTTCGAGCGCCTCAATGAGGCGTTCCGTGCCATTCAGGCAGGAGGTGGAGGTGAGGCAGGCTCGCCCGCCAAACTCATTGACATGGCTCATGATCCGCTCGTCATCTGCAGCTATAATGACGTCATCGAGCATTTTGCAGCTAGATGTGCTTTCGTAGGTGCGCTGAAGCACAGATTTACCGAGTATTGTAGCTAAAAGCTTTCCCGGAAATCGACTACTGGCATACCTTGCCGGAATAATTGCTATGATTCGAGGTTTTTGCATGGCTCAATTGTAGCGTACTTTTTCTTTATCGCGCAAGAGGTCTGCAATAGCAGCGAAGAGTAGGGCGCCATTGCAACTCTTGAGGTTAATTGGGTAAAAATCTTTAAGGCTCCAATCTCTCGAGATTGCGGAAAATCTGATTGATCAGAATAAGACGCGCGTTGGTAAAATCTACCGATCCTGTAGAGGAAACTATCCATCTTTCTACAATATTGAGCTTAAGAGAGTCTAGTAAAGTCATTTGCGCAGAACTCAAATCTACAGGAGTTGTTTTTGCTTCAATGGCAATAAACCGTTGATTAGAAAGCTGAATTAAAAAGTCAACTTCTACTTGTTCTTTGGAGCGCACAAAATAAATTTGTGGTTGCATGCCTCGATTAATAAAAAATCGTGTAATCTCAGCAAGAGCAAGGTTTTCTAGCAAATGACCAAAATAAGGACTGAGTAGAAGGGGTTCAAATTCACTCCATCCCTGTAATCTCACGGCAAGACCTGTATCCTCTAAGTAAATCTTAGGCGTCTTGATTAAGCGCTGATTGATATTGGTATGGTAAGGTTGAAGGATGCGTATAATGCCATTTTGATCTAACAAGGAAATCCATGACTGCACGGTGGTTGTATCGACTCCCACATTTTTTGCAATGTCTGAATAATTTAAAAGTTGCGCAATCCTTGCTGCTGCCAACTGCAAGACTTTGCTAAACGCAGCTTTTTTTTCAATGCCAGCAGCAGAAACAATATCTTTCTCGATGAAAGTCGCAATAAAGTCATTGAGATAGTGCACCGCATTTAGTTCTGGAGAGGCATGGAGTTCAGGCCAGCCTCCGCGCATGAACATTGTGCGTAGAGGAGCAGGCTGAGAGAAGCTATTTTCCCATTCATGCATAGAAAGGGTGTTGAGAAGAAAATAATTGGCTCTACCTGCCAGTGATTCTTGCACCTCTTTTTGCAAAAGCGTTTGATTAGAGCCAGTAATCCAGATATCGAGAGGAATGGGAGTCTCTTTTTCTTGGCGGCGTCTGCGTTCGATATCGACCCGTTTCTTCAGCTCTGGAAAAATTTGGGGAGCCAGTGTCGCCTCATCCAAAATGAGAGGTCCCGTGAATTGTTCAAAAAAAAGCGCAGGGTTTTCTTGAGCTAAATTTCTAATCGTTAAATCGTCGAATAGAATAAGTTTATGGGTGCTCAAGTGATGAAGGAGAGAAGTCTTCCCAACTTGCCTGGGCCCTCTTAAAATTTTTATTGGAAGGGTTTGGCGAGAATGGTTCTGTAAAAATTTGAGTAAGTCACGTTGTATCCACATATTGGCTATATTAGGATAATAGCCAATAATCGTCAAGAACAGAAGTCTATATGTCATAAGATGTTAATAATCAGTAATTAAGTGGCGTTTACGCACACAATATTGTAGCCGGCACGAAGACACAAAGATAGCTACTGGTTGTGGTTCATTAATAATTTTTGATTTTGAGTGCTAGGCAGGGTTTGTGTTGACACCTAATTGGCGGCTCCCTTAGAATCCCTCGGCGATTATACCGACAACAATCGTGAGGACCCAATGTCACTTAGCACATTTTTTAACTGCTGCCGCCCAAAAAACTGGCTTGGCGAGCCTGAGTTCACCGCCGACTTGCCACTGGATGAAGAAGTAGCGCCACCCAGTTGTTTCGAAACGCTGGGCGGCCGTATTGTCTCGACCATCTACACGGCTGGAGCCCTCTTAGTAGCTAAGAAAGACTTTGAAGGAGCGCGAGAGAAAATCAAACAACTGGATGGACACGAGCTAAAAACGATCAGAACATGGGATGGCGTTTCGCTCGATACAGTGTACATGCCAGGAACTGTGAAAAAAGCTGTTATTTTAGCCCCAGGGATTGGAGATCGCTTTGAAAGCTTAGCCATTGATGGAAGTTTGCTCCAGCATATCCAAAAAGTCATCCGAGAGCAGCTTGGCGATGTCACTATGGTCTCTCCGAACGTCAGAGGCTTCGGTTGGAGTGAAGGCAGTTTTGCCCCCAAACGCCTGCATATCGACATCCATTCAGTACATCAATACCTCGTCAATAATGAGGGATTTGCTCCTGAAGATATTTTTATTTTCGGGGAATCTTTTGGTGGATGCTCAGGCATTCGTGCAGCTGCACTGGTACAAAAGAGCTATCCAGACAAGAACATTTCGGCAATTCCTGACCGCTCATTTCTCAGACTAAAGGATGTAGTAGAGCAGCGAACAGGTGGGCGCTGCACGAATCTCGTTTCGGGGATACTAAGCTGCACTGAATTCGATGTAGATTGCGAAGAAGCGGCGAAGTCGTTAAAAGGCAAGATACTTGCCCTTGGAGCGCAAGAAGACCAGACAGTGCCGTTTCAAAGCTTTTTTGGAGCCTACGAAGAAATAAAAGAGCTGAAAAATCTAGAAACTCTCTACATCACTGGAGATGCTGACTTCCCTGACCCTCATACTCGCTACTGGCTGCCGGAGGAACAAAACGCAATCGGAGATGCATTGCGTACTCTCGTCTTTGGCAAAGAGCCTGAAGAGATCAAGCAAGAGGAAGTCGTTGTGAGTTTAGAGAAGGATGAAACTATTGCCACCGAAAGCCCGTCACGCGAGCTTTTTGACGATCTCTCGCCCGAAATAAAGGAAGAAAAACCAAAGCAGAAAACAGCCGTACGACGACAAGAGCAGCCTCGACGAGAGCAGCCGCCAAGGAAAGCAAAAAGGTGAAATAAAAGCCTTTAAAGACTTAAAACTTGAAAGAGCTTGGAGAAGCAGCGAAGAATAGGGCGCCATTGCAACTTTTCCTTTTACAGGCTTTCTCGCCATCGGCTCAGTGATGATATCATTTGGAGCAAGCTCTGAGCTGTTTGCAACCA
>JAFEGS010000169.1 GCA_018239705.1 Verrucomicrobiota bacterium
ATGATGTTTATCACGCATGATTTTGGAGTCGTTTCGGAAATGGCAGATGACGTTCTCGTCATGTACAGTGGGACCAGCATTGAGGGTGCTACGGTTTCAGAGCTTTTTTCTGAACCAATGCACCCCTACACACAGGCACTTCTCGCTGCAAGACCAACGAAGGAAAAAAGAGGGCTTCGACTGTCTGTGCCAAAGGGCATGGCTGCTAGCCCAATAGGCCGACCTGTTGGATGTCCGTTCCACCCACGATGCCCCTTTGCGATGGAAAAATGCCGCCACGGGAAGGTGCCTGTTTTTAGAAAGAGCGCTACCCATTGGGCTCGCTGCTGGCTCTATGAGGATACCACGAATGAGAGATGAACCACTCCTGCAGGTAGAAAAGATAAGTAAAAAGTATCCCGTCTTTGAAGGCCTTCTGAGACAAAATCGGGGGACAGTCTGTGCCCTTCAAGATACCAGCTTTACGGTTAATGAGGGAGAGATTGTAGGCGTTATTGGAGAGTCGGGCTGTGGTAAAAGTACCCTTGCCCGTATTGTGGCCTGTCTGACCCCTCCTACATCGGGCAAAGTGTTCTTCGATGGCGTGGAAGTAACAGCCCTATCACAAAAACAGCTTGTCCCCTTACGAAAGGAGTTTCAGATTGTCTTTCAAAACCCTGCCGAGTCGCTGAATCCTAGAAAATCGATTTTAGATGCCCTTTGCGAAGTGCTTTCATTTCACCACATTGCTGAGCAGAAAGAGCATTGCGACGAGCTACTCAAGCAAGTAGGGCTGAATGCTCACCTTCTCTACCGCTATCCACACGAGCTCTCCCTAGGCCAGCTGTCGCGCGTCTGCCTTGCGCGCGCCTTGTGCACAAAACCTAAACTCCTGGTGCTTGATGAGTGTGTCTCTTCTCTAGACATCTCTGTGCAGGCGCAGGTGCTCAACTTTTTGATGGATTTACGAAGCCATTCAAAAATGGGATATCTCTTTATCTCCCATGATCTATCGGTCGTACGACATATCGCTGATCGAGTGCTGGTCATGTACCAAGGTGCAGTTGTCGAGGAGGGACTGACGGAAGAAGTTTTTGACGATCCCACTCAAGCCTATACAAAGCAACTACTATCCGCAGTTCTTTAATGCAGATAATTATCGAAAATAATAAAATTGATTAAGGTTTTTATTATGATATAAATTAGGAATAATAATGAGAATTCAGGTAATAGATACAACATTTGGTATGGAAGGTCTTGGTGCCATTGTGGAGCGGCATGTTTCCAATCCCAAATCACACCACATAACACCTGCAGAGGTCGTATCAGCACTGTACACAGAGCAAAAAGAAGAAGGTGTGCTGCAGCTTTTTCAAAAGTGTATACAAAGATTTAATGAGGCAACTGAACAGAAGCGACTTCTTCAAATAGCAGAAGGCGCATTTCAATGTTATAAAATCTTAAAGGTAAATCAAACGTCAGCCGGCTCAATGGAAGAGCAGATGCAGCCAATCATTGATGCTGCAAAAGAATATAATGATCTATTTGAAAAGGTCATTAACGCGGTGATAACAGAAGCCAATCCCTGGTTTGACACACAAAAGCTCTCTCTTGCACAGATCTCAGAATTATCTGAAAACAGCGCTGGCATAACAGCAATGTGCAGCATGACCAAGAAATTTTCAAAAGATTATGTGGAAGGAAGTGGCTTTACACAGAGGGATGGGAAGGTAACGTATGCCAGTAAGACGCTTCATGGAGCGCCGTATGACCATAATCGTCTTGGAAAGACAGAGACACCCGGTTTTGAGAGCTTTTACTATGCTGGCAGCCCGATACATTTACCAAAGAGAAAGTACCTTTTTATGCAGGCACCTCTTGTGGAGCACGATGATAAAGTAGACACTGTGCAAGATTTTTGGGATGCTGTTGTTGTCCTTGAGAAAAGCCCTATTATTGTTACTGTACATGATCCAAAGGAAAAAATCCCAAGACATGGGCATCCACAAAGAGCAGAGTACTGGACACAAGATCGTTTTGCACCTACAATGCCGCTACGAAACGGTTGGGAATTGGCAAGAGTAGGTGAAGATACGGTACTTGCCGTGAGTAGGCACTCAGCTGAGATTAAACTTGTAAAAAGATCGTTCGTTGCGATACATGCAGAGTCAGGGCAAGAACATAACGTATCACAATTTCACTACCAGGGCTGGCCAGATCATTGTGGAGCACCAGATCATGAGCTTCTTGAAACACTTCACAAGATGGTGGAGCAGGAACTGGTGGAGAGAAAAATTGACCAGATGAGCCCAATTGTGGTGCATTGTGCTGCAGGATGTGGGAGAACTCCTACCTTTGCTATTTCAAATTATCTGAGGCAGAGACTTCTATCGAAAATAGCAAAAGGGAAAAAGATCGATGAAATAACCCTCAATCTCGCAAAAACAGCTTTTGAGTGTCAAAAGCAGCGTCCATCACTTTTTGGAGGGGCTGACCATTGGCAATCTGTCCTTGTTGCTTTGAGACGAGTCTATCTGGAGCAGATGAAGGTCCCCTCCGATGAGATTTATCGCTTAGAGGATGGATTTGAGGAAAGTGTGTCTAAGAAGGCAGCAGAGCGGCTCGCTGATGACATACAAAAACGTGCGGCCAGTTCAATCCAGTAGCTCATCTGCAATCTCGATTGCAGCTTGAGTGTGGGGGTGGGATGAGGGGATATTGCCGAAGAGAGCAGTTCCTTCCTCAGCTTTATTTATTATAAATAACAAATTAGGTATATATATGGCTTCTTTAATAACTCATATCCCGCTTGCAGCTGGAGTTGTCTGCGGAGTGATGGCTAGCTATGGAAGCCTCTCTGGGGCTTTTGCAAAGAATGCATTACTCACGAGCAGCTTAGGAGTCTTGAGAGCGGCCCAAGGCATCCTCATTGACAAACCACTCATTGAGCATAGCGTCATGCAGCATAGGACTGCTTTAACCATTTCTAAAGCAGTCTATAATGTAAATTTGGGTTTTGGAATAGGCCTCGGGATTGGAATAATTGGAGCTGATCCGTTATTGCTATATGGAATTCTCAAAGGAAGTCTTACCCAGATCGCAGGATTTTATGCCGAAGGATTTTTAATGGTAGCTTTCGGTAGAAAAGTGGTCCATTTTGATGAAAATGACAATCGAGCATCAATCTAACCATTAGACTCTAAAAACTGGCTAAAATCGATAATGTGAGCAAAAAAATCGCTCTCTATTACAGAGTCTGTCACACCGTTTACGTGAATGAGCACTGGGCGACACGAACTCCATTTTGGACGATCTAGCGAAGCGATTTTTTCTTTCACTTCTTCAATCACTGAAGTGTCAATGAGCCCTTGCTTGAATTTAACCTCTCCGACATATAGAGCGCCATATTTTGTCTGGACAAGATAGTCGATTTGACATCCCTTCCTCCCCGCAGTCTGAGTTTGAAAGTAGGCATTGTCATATATAATTTCCTCAGGAGGTATTTGTAGGAGCTCGCGAAGCTTCTGTCGATTACTTAAAACAAGATTTTCAAACTGCAGTCCCAAGATAGATAACCATCCGGCTGGCAGGCCGGTAAACAAACCTGCAACAATTCGCTTGCGATTGGGTTCGATATATCTCAAATAAAATCGCAGGTAATTGTCACTCAAGCGATAACGGCTCAATTTTGCTTCTGTGCCGTCTTTAATATGCCAGGTGTATTCTCTCGTGGTAAAACCGGTTTCTGAGAGATCTTCCATGTACTTACTAAGATCTCCG
>JAFEGS010000016.1 GCA_018239705.1 Verrucomicrobiota bacterium
ATGCTCCAAGTCATGTCGACATCAAAATGATGAAGGAAAAAGCGCAGACACTTAAGGAACAAAGACAGGCATTCATCGAGCAGTTCAAAGGAGAAAAACAGCAGCAGCTTATTAATCAGTACGGCAGCCTTGAGCATAGGGAAGCAACAAAAGAGTGGCACCAATTCGAAAAGGAGCTGCAAAGCCAAGTAAAGAGCTATGATCAGTACAAAACAAAATGGCGTTTTGCGATAGTAGAACCGTCAGAAACAGTGACCACTGGTTTCCACCCGCAATCAGACCCCAGAGCAACGCTGACCGACTTCCGCGGCTTCTTAACGGATGGGCATGGCAATCGCGATCCCCGCATAGTCGTTGAATGTGCAGATGGCCCTCCCATCCATATCAAATCGCCTAAAGTGCGTCACGAATCAGGTCTCGCGATCTTTGGGAGCTCTTCTAAAGAGTGCGATATGATCCATACGTTTTATGAAAGCCTCGAGCAGAGAAGCGAGTTTGGAAGGATCGTCCATGGGCATATGAAAGACACCCTTACGCGAAATGAGCCATTAGCCCTTGTAGGAATACGCGGACCTGTCATGCCTGCAGCGCCTAAAACGTACGGACTTTGCAAATCAACTCCTACCATACTTCTTGGCAACTCGTACAAAACAACCGTGTTCATTTCCATATACGAAGAAATCCTCCAGCCTCGTGTCTTTCTCAGCCATGAACTCATCCACTTTTTTGTCCGCAGGGTCACCACCGACTATGTTTCCAACCCTCTACTCGATTTGCCAGAATACGTTCAGAAAAACTTCATGGATCTTTATAGATCGGAACAGGCGCGCTTGAGGGTCAATCCTCATCCGGTAAATTCCCTAAAATGGCGCTGTCACGAGCTCATGAACAACAATCTTTTTACCATGCCGACCCTCTACTATCACCCACAGCAACAGGTCGGAGAAATTTTTGCCTACGGCTTAGAATACGAGCTCTTATTTCCGGGAAGCTTGCGCAGACACTCCCCTGTCTTGGCAGACGCGTTTGATGAAGTGCTGCACACAGGTCGAAAACAGGCGCTCTCCTCTTCCAGTATTCCTCAACGCGACTCACAAACCTATTTTTCTATGAGCAAAGGCGCACAAACCATATCGCTTGCAGAGCTCAACATAGCACAAAATCTATCCCCTCTCCAGCAAGTATTAAAATGTGTCGGAAATGGAATAAAAAAAACGTTAGAAATCGGGGGCAAGGGGCTAAGAATTATCAGCCGCCCTGAAATCAGCATACCGCTCACTATTGTTTTCGAATATGATCACGAACAGCAAAATTCTCTTTTGAAGGCAATATTCAATGGCTTTGGTATATGGAGAACGTCGTTAATGAGCTTCGAGATCGTCAGCGCAGCTACGAAGAATCCCTACATTGCGATCGCTCTTTCTACAGCCGTGATTGGCGCCGAAGTTCTCCCTGATGCGGAAACAATGCCTGGCAAATGTTTGCCACGCCCAGAAAAAATCAAAAACATTTGTGGTGATAGTCCCTATGGCCAGTATCTTTATGCACAAACGCTGGAACAGTACGGCTATGGGATCATCATGGGACATATCCAAAAGGGTTTACGCACCCTAAACCCCGTTCGCTGGTGGAACGAGCTTGTAAAAGAAGACCTCAACGCATGCATTGACGCTCTTTGCCCAGATCCCGGGTTCGCCGAATGGAAGCTGCACAGGGCCGAAGAAAAGCTTGCAAAACTTGAAACGTTTGTCGAAGACCATCTTACACCCTACATGAGACAGGTAGCCCTTGAACTTGAAGCTCTCGCCCCTTCCAGTCTCGCAGCGAACACTACTAATGGCGGATCTCTCTACATCCCTAATATGGAAAACCTCCATCCCACTCCTCGCGTGATACCTTCCGATGAGGTCTCTGTTAAAGAAGAGACTTTGCGCGCCTGCTCCCTGCCCTGGGAAGCTTGTACTGACAAGAATAGCGGCGTCACGACACTGACGACCTCGTTCGAAATCCCTGAAAACGAACTGGCGCTCCCCGAGGACCAACCTTTAGAGGGGGCAGTGGTAGGCACTGCCTATAGTTCCAATAACCTAACCGGAGGGTCTATTCCAAAGAGACCCTCTTTTCAAGAGCTCGCAACGGTCACAGGTGTGCACTTAGGGCCCGGGATCGGCGGAGGCGGAGGCATCGTCCTCACCTTGGAGAGCGGCGCCATGGTTACCCTATCCACAACAGGAAATGCAGTCATCACAGGCATTTCTGCCCCTCTGACCAAAGGATTTATAACAGCTGCAGGTACTGGGCTTATCTACGCTTTGCCCGTCGCTGCGGTACTCCTTGGCGTGCAGATGGCGATCAACGCTCGGGAAAGCAAAACGCAGGACCATCTGAAAAAAGATGGTAAAAAGGCAGAAATCGACCTCAACGATGCTAAAGCCCAGGTCCATCAATTTGATCACTTCCTCCACTTGTTTGAACAGGGAATCATTGACCCTGCGACCTTTGTTAGCAAGGTGAATGAACTGTCAGGCAAGCTCCACACAATCGCTAAGAACATGGACAAAAGGGGCGATTATGCAGAAAAACATAAGGGCGACTCAGACTACTACTTCGATGCAAAATCAAAAATGCGGCAACTTGACAAGGACCTACATAAAATTGCCCAAGACGCTATTATTCGGTCTGATTTTGCACAAAAGCTCAAAGAGAAGCCGCTCCATGATCTTGTCGCCGAATGCAGCGCGTTCTTCAATAAAGGCTTCCTATCTATCCATGAAAGCCACCAGCAAGGTGCTTTGATCACAGAGATTCATCAGCGGCTAGAAAGCAATCCCACCCTCGACGCCCTAAATCTTGTCGACCCTTTGGCGGGAAAGCCCGTCGCTATTTCCATCACTCCTCCTGAAGTTGCAAGACCCGACAATCTGTCAGTGAGTCAGCTCAGCTCAGAAAGACGCAGACACCGCGTAAGAGAATGGGCAAATGACATGGCTAATGCCTACGGAAAGTTTCGCACAGCTGCAGAAAATGGTGATCTGGGCGCGATGCAAGAGGCAGCGAAATGGATCAATATCTATATCAGCCGCACCGAAGGGGCGAAGGATCAACAGGGAAACCTTGTCAATTTAAAAGACTATGAACTTCACAATCATAAACCTTGCAGGAACGCCGGCAGATACTATGCCAACTACATCACCGCAATCAGAGCAAACACAAAAGAGGCATTAACGACAGCAGAGAATGCACAAAAAGGAGTTGTACCGGATGGCGCCAAGCTCCTCCTCACTGTAGAACAATTGCGTGACCAGAAGGTAAGCGCAGCATCCTCCTCCTACAATACGGGCCTCGCCACGTTCCAAAATCCAGATAAAGACGATGCAGAAAGAGATGCGGCATTTACTGAGACATGTAAAGCAGCGGAAGCCCTTGTAACGTTGCAATACAAAGCAGACTCTGCAGAAGAGGATCTATCCATCCAAAACCTCCTTGCAATGCGTCAAGAAGTCAGCCAAGAGGGCGGAAGCTACACCGGCTATCAAAGAGTGCGCGAACGGATGAAAGAGATCGCCCCTCATGTCCAAAATCTTCAAGAAGCCACAAAGAAATTGGAAGACCCTGCCATCAAAGAGGATAAACATGAGTGCGATACACAATACAATCTTGCCCTCTCAAGCGCTGCCAAGTTACATGAGCTTGGCCTGAGCGAGGAAGATCTTCAGAAACTTTTAGACAAGCCGGAGCTCGCGAAAAGCTATCTGCAATGGATCCAATCCCTTCCCACAGCCTACAGACACCCTGTGGTGCGCCATTACGAAGACAGGGTATTGCATCTCTTTTCAGGGCCTTCGGTCCGCGTGGGGCTGCATATCTTCAGCGACCTCCACCGCTATGAAGGATATAAGGAGTTAAAAGCTTTGGGCTGGGGCCTCTCCACTGTGCACTCCATCGCGCCAAATGCCTTTCCTGCAGCTGTCAATTACCTGGTGGCTTCCTATTATGGAGGTGAAACTCCTCTCGTTAAGGAAAAGCTCCTCCAAAACGTAGTCTCAGGTGTTAGAGACAATGCCTTTACGCACATGGCTCCCTTTGCAGACGCTCCTCTTGCTGCTTTGACCAATGTAGCCTCGCTCCAGGAGGCGTCCAGCCTGATGCAAAGCGCAAGCGCTATCGTTCAGCTCGCTGCCGACGTGCTGACCTATGTCGCAGGCGAAGAGCTCGCAGAACCCATCAATACAGCCTCTACGGCCATTTCCTCTGCCTCGAACCTCCTGTACAATCTCAACTTGGCAAACAAAGTGCTAAGGGCGGGATCTCTCGTCTCAAAAGTGCACGAATTAGGTCAAGGATGCGGCACTCTTGCCATGGCGGGCTTTGATCTCTATGAGCTCATGGCCACACATCCTCATGCATGGGGACCGGAAAGTGACTGGAGCTATGCCACAATTGTGAAGGCAAAAATCCGCCAGGCACTCCCAGAGCTGAGCGGCCACCTCCCCGAAAACAGCTGGTACTACGCAGGGAAGAATATATTTTCCACTGCGGCTTGCAGCGCCATTGCGACCTATAGCGATTCCGTTTCCATGCGCGGCGTGGCAGGCAGTTTCGGGTTTATGAACCTTTGCCACTTGTACCAAGGAAAATATGTCGACGATGCACTCTCAGCGATCATGATGAACTATAGATACTTCAGACACTACCTCAAGCAAGATCTCACTGACAGAGGAAACAGAGCCTTACATGCATCCATGCTCAACTTACGGTACTACTTGACAGGCGGCAACAACACTATCCAAGACTTTGCAAGCTCGAGCATTTATCGCATCAACCCCGCAAGCGATTCGAAGATTAGGGCAGCGGCAAAGCTATTTTACTTCGAAGAGTATGTCCTGCACACCTTAAAAGAAAAGAAGAACTGGGACGCCATCCTCAGTAAAACAGCCATCTCGTATACAGATGATTGTACCTGCAGGCTCTCCCAGCTGAACGTCGATGTGATCGAGTCTGTCAATACCATGCTTAGCCATTTCAGCGCCGCCGAACATAAGATGATTCCGACCGACCCAAAAGATCCCGCTTCAGTGGCTCTTGCTTATAGCTATGGCTCTAGCCAAGTGGTGAAAAAAATCAGCGAAATTGAAGCGATTTCTCGCTACTTTGACCATAAATTTTCAAAATTCTCCACTAAAAAACAGGAAAGAGAAAAAGAGTACATCGCACAAGTCAAAGAACAGATCCAGGCCATTAAATCAAAGCTTATTTCAAACTTCTGTATTTACCTCGCGAAGGACCAGATACATGTCCCTCCCCTCTTTGCCCTTCAGCTATTCGATGCCATTCCTGTTGAAGAGCGAGACGTCTTGCACTGGCTTGCCCTTGGCACCTTGATCCAGCAAGATCTAAAGCAGCATGAGTGGGATGATCAGGTGCATTTCCAAATGGATGCCCTTACCCTGTTCTGTTTCAAAACAATTGTAGATATTTTGGACAAGAAAAAAGCAGCGCGGCCCCAAATAGCTCAACCTGAGGTGAGTAATTTTGAAGACGAGATGCGTCGTAGCTGCCAAGCCTCCATCCAGATGCTCAGCTCATCGCTCGGCGAAAACAGTGCAGCTCTTCCCGAAGAGATCACACCTCACACGAAAAGCTTTCTGCAGGTAGTTGAAAAGATCCTCTCAGGCTATGCCGGCCCGGTGACGATCTCTAAGGTCAAAGAGAGACCGCAAGAGCTCCCCAACATTGGGAACTCATGCTATATAAACGCGACGCTGCAGCTCCTTCTGCACAATCCAATGATTATTCAATCACTTGATGCTATTAAGGCAAATGTATGCCGGAAAAACAAGACAAGAGCTCTTCCTCTCATCAATGCCTTGAGAGAGCTCTCTTGCAAAGCCCACATTACCCACTACGACCTCATGAAATTTCAGGCTGCGGCTGCTCAGTCCGGTCTCGATATCCAAACATGGCAGGAGCAAGATGCAGGGGAGTTTTTTGGCGCTATCCTCGACCTTCTTTCTGATGGAAATGACGAGCTTAAAGTAACAGTCTCCACAACAAATGAAACACTTGCGCAAGAAATACTGTTTGACGGAAGCATATTGACGCGAACAGACGTTTCTGAATCCACGGAGCAAGGAACCATCCTGATTTCCCTGCATCTCCACCAAGAAACCGATGAAAAAAATACCCTGTTCGATATCCTTCAGCATGAATTCGGCAGTTGCCTGGTTGAGGATACGGGTATCCGGAGACAAAGCTCTTTAGTGGGCGATCCTGCGTACCTCTATTTTCATATTGCCAGGTTTACATCTGATACAGTTGTATCGAAAAAAGATCACCGTCCCATTGTCCTGCCTAAAGATGGTCGTATTGACCTTGCCCCCTTCTTTAAAGATCGAGGCTCTTGCCATGTATACGAGATTGTCGGCAAGATGAACCACATGGGAGTCATGGAGTCAGGCCACTACCACTGCGATATCTTGAAAGCAGATTCTGAGGCTAGTTCCCAATGGTACCACTGCAACGATTCTCGGATCATGGCCACCCAAAAATTTACTTGGGAAGATGACAGCGATTCATCCGCCTATATCCTGGCGTTAAAAAAGAGTACTGCCACGCCAGACACAGACGATCAAACCCTTACTGACCGATTTGCATCGCTCTCACTGCAAGAGGGTACACCAATAGACAATGACAATAGTTTCTCTGAACTTTTGCAGGAATTCTTAGGCCTTTCTCTACAAAATAAGTAAGTGACAAGTACTTGCTACCACTTTATAGTGCGCCAAATAAGGTAGATTTACCACCTGTTTGGCGCAAAATATGATTGCAATTTCCGCCAAACAGGGGTAAAATAAAGGTTAATTGGCGCAAGGAAAAACATGAAATCATACCAAGTCACTGAAAATGAAAATTTTGTAGGTCGTGAACCTGAACAAAATCAGCTCCATGAAATCAGCACAAAGCAGGGGTCAAAAATTCTTATCGTCTATGGAAGAAGGCGCGTTGGAAAGACTGAACTTCTCGAACAGACGTTTTGCGATAGATATCTTTTGAAATTTGAAGGGCGAGAAAATCTACCACAACATGATCAGATGAAATTTGTTATGCGACAGCTTGCTGAGTATGCTGATGAGCCACTACTATCGCGAGTTGCCGTTGATGACTGGGTTGAAGTACTAAAAGAGATCGCGAAGCGCACTCAAGATGGTGTTTGGACAGTCTATTTCGAAGAGGTTCAGTGGCTAGCTGACTATAAGACCGATTTTGTCACCGCCTTAAAATATGTGTGGGACAACTTTTTTCGCCATAATAAAGAAATGCTGATCATCTTATGTGGCTCTTCCCCTTCTTTTATGATTAATTCCGTTGTCAAGTCAAAAGCCTTATACAATCGCTCTCAGTATGAAATACCGCTTAAAGAGCTTAATGTACTTGAGGCAAAGGAAATGCTGCCCACTTGCTCTTTACAAGAGGTATTTGATGCCTACTTAACAGTTGGAGGATTGCCTGAATATTTAAAACGATTGAATACAAGACAGTCTGTCTATTTGACACTCTGCAAAGAATCCTTTCTTCCAGGTGCTTTTTTTGCCTCTGAATATGAAAAAATCTTTACAAGCAGCCTGTCATCCAATAAACACTACAAGCAAATTATAGCCTACTTAAGTAATCAGCGATTTGCGTCGCGAAACGAGATCACGGGCCATCTACAGCTTCGTTCAGGAGGCGCCTTATCGAGCGAACTCTCTGATTTAGAGCTTTGTGGTTTCATTGATCATTACTCTCCTTACCAGCTCTCCAGCAGAAGTCATCTCGTCCGCTACTGTATTGTCGATGCCTATATGCAGTTTTATTTTCGATTTATTGAGCCCAACCTCAAAGCAATTAGTAATGGCGACTTTCGATCAAACCCTCTTCATGCCTTGAATATGAGTGCCTACCAGCAGTGGTTGGGGTATTCATTTGAGCGTTTTTGCCGTAAATTTCATCGCCAAGTCGCCACCCTTTTAGGCTTCCAAGCCGTAAAATACCGAGTGGGGCCCTACTTTAGTCGAAAAACGAGTGTTGAAGAACCGGGATTTCAGATCGATCTTCTCTTTGACCGCGATGACAAAGTGATGACAATATGTGAGATCAAATACTCTCAAACCCCCACTTCAAGCAAGGTTATCGACGAATTTGAGAAAAAGCTCCAAGCGTTACCAAATACAGATAAAAAAACCATACAGCGAGTGCTTATCTCAAATCTAGGAATGGATGCCAGCCTCGAACGACGAGCCTACTTTGATGCCAGTATTCGAGTCGATGATTTTTTTAAGCCGCATATATGGATGTAAGTATAAAAATGTTGTTTCAAAAAATATTTATATTGTAGAATAAAGGATAGGTACTTTCATTCAGCGAGGTGAGTGTTATGTCAAACGGACCAAGGAGCGTTTCACAAGGCGACATGCCAGTATACGATACTTCTCATATCAAGAATGCTCCCCATGAGCTACTTGGCCGCAATGTCCGCATTGAAACTAAGGGCGATAAGCAAATCATCCATATCGATACCACTGTTGGGAAATTCTTTCGTCAGGCTCTATACGACACAAGATATAGTGATCTCGTTGAGGTAAGAAAAATTTTAGAAAGCATTACTCAACCTGATGCCGCTACTGACCAAAAACCAATTTCAGCAAAAGATTTACAGGTAATACAGGCTGTAAGGGATTCAATTACAAACAAAGAAAAGAAGCTATTAAAGGAATTGTTAAAAGATCCTGCTATAAAGGTTATAAGCAATATCATATCAAAGCCCGAAGCCCTTCCCAAAGATCAATTACGTCTGCTAAAGGAACATGGTGTAAATCTTAAACATAAAACTATAAATTTACAAATATGTTGTGATAAACTTGTAGAGGATATTGCTCCCTCTCCGATACTAAACGTATTGGGAAAACCTATCACAACAGATCTTCGTGCTGATATTTGGAGAAGACTACACGAAAAGGGAACAGAGCTCTCAATGGATCCAATGGACTATCCGTCTGTGCAAGAAAATAATAAACAAAAAGAGGCTTTAGCATCCCTACGCTCTCTACATGCCTCGGAAAGCCCCGAATTAAAAACCACTTTTGAGAATGCAGATCCTAAAGTCCAATTAAAATTTATGTTAGGTATACCAAAAGAGAAAAAAAATCGACCTATTATCAATGAGTTATTTCAAAAAATGGACGGGGACTCAAAATATTCCTTTATATCAAAGTGGTTGAGCAACATTGATGCAAACAGCTTGAGCATTCTTAAAGAGAGCTGTCCAAACATAAAAAACTATATTGACAATGAATTTCCCAAAATAACAGAAGCGAGAGAGCAAGAAAGACAAAAATTTGAAATGATACGCCTCATAGCAGAACACAGCAAGAGTGCAGCAAGAAGAAGAAGGAATTATTAACAGCAAGGCACCCTATTAGAAATACTTTTCAGAAATTCCTCGCTCGCCTAAACTCCATACCTATACATGAGGATTTACGGTATGGCTCTACCTTCAGCGACGTCTGGTTATACACAGTCAATACCACTACCTATTGATTCCGGCCCGACTACTTTAGAAACTACCCACGACTGTGTGGTTGGTGTTGGCATGCCCACCGTTGATTTCTTATATCTTGTCAAAGATTCTTTTCTTACAGAGCATAAAATCGAAAAAGAGAGTGTGCAGTGTGTTGATAGGGAAGATTTTGAACGATTCCTGAAGCTCTTTCAGACCACTCCTAAGCTTGCAACCGGCGGCTGCTGTTCCAATACCATCAAAGCGCTTTGCAGGCTCAAAATGAAAACCTCTATAAGCGGCAGGCTCGGCAGCGATAGCCACGCCCAGTTTTATAAAGCAGCGATGGAAGCGCTTGGGGCCACGGTGCGCTCTGTAAAGACTGTGGGCGATACGCAGCAGATTGCAGTTATGGTTACTCCCGATCACAAAAGAAGCTGTGTAGCGCATCTCGGTGTCGGGGCGAGCTTTTGCCGGGCCGATATA
>JAFEGS010000170.1 GCA_018239705.1 Verrucomicrobiota bacterium
GTGATAACAGGAAAAAATGATCAGCAGGTGGTAGATTTAATTAGCCAAAAGAGTATATAGCGAAATTAATATGAAGGGAGTGCGATTAAAAGCGCGCGAGTTCAAACGACAAACGACCAAAACGACAAACGACACAAAAGACGAAAACGACGAAAACGACTTAAACGACAGAAAACGACCAAAAGGACGAAAACGACAGCAAGCCAGAAGTCCTTTTGGTCCCTTTTGTCGTTAGTGTCGTTTAAGTCGTTTGTGTCGTTTTCGTCTTTTGTGTCGTTTGTCGTTGGTGTCGTTTGTCGTTATGAGGGGTTATATTTTGCATGGAAAGAGAAGTTGAGCGGCTAGCAGCCTTTGTGCAGAAGCGAGAGTACAGCGATCTCTCCGAAGAGGCTGTACAAACATTAAAGATTCGCGTACTAGACTCGCTGGGTTGTGCATTTGGGGCACTCAACAGCCCAGTAATTGCTAAGATACGGGAACATACCGAAGACTTTGGCGGAAAACCCCTTGCAAGTCTTATTGGAGGGGGGAAGACCTCTCCCGATCGCGCAGCCTTTTACAACGGCGCCTGCATTCGCTACCTCGACTTTAACGATAGCTTCCTTGCAAAACATGAGACGTGCCACCCAAGTGATAATATCGGAGCACTACTCGCCGCAAGCGAGTATGCAGGAGCCTCCGGAAAAGAATTTCTTACCGCATTAGCTGTCTCTTATCAAGTGCAGTGCCGCCTTTCCGAAGAGGCGCCTGTTCGAAAAAAGGGCTTTGACCATACCACTCAAGGATCCTATGCGGCAGCAGCAGGAGCTGCAAAAGCACTACGTCTTACGGCAGAGCAGACAGCCAATGCCATTGCCATCTCTGCAGTATCCAATAATGCTCTTCGAGTGACGAGAACCGGTGCTCTTTCACACTGGAAAGGCCTTGCCTATCCAAATACCGGCTTTTCTGCCACACATGCGGCATTTTTAGCTATGCGCGGCATTACCGGTCCTTTGGAAATTTTTGAAGGTAACAAAGGCTTTATCGATGCCATTTCGGGCCCATTTACTATTCAGTGGGACAAGGAAGACCTTGAGATTGTGCGAAAGACGATTATTAAGAAGTACAATGCCGAAATCCATTCACAATCTACCTTAGAAGGCATTTTGGAATTGCGAGAAAAGCAGAGCCTTCAAGGCGATGCTATCGAGCACATTGAAGTAGATATCTTTGACGTCGCCTATAATATCATTGGGGGCGGGGAAGAGGGAGGCAAAAAAGAGATTCGCACAAAAGAAGAGGCCGATCACAGCCTTCCCTACATGATAGCCGTTGCCCTTCTTGACGGAGAAGTGACTCCTGCGCAGTACCTGCCTGCTCGCATTGTCCGAGACGACGTGCAGCATCTGCTGCAAAAGATCACCATTCGGCCGAAGCCAGAATTTACGCAAAAATTCCCGCAAGAGATGCGCACGCTCATCCAGATTACTATGAAAGATGGCAAAAAGCTCACACTTGAGAAAAAGGACTACGAGGGCTTTTTTACAAAACCAATGAGCTGGGAGCATGCCTTAGATAAGTTTCATCGTCTGTCGGCAAAGCACGTAGATGAAACGCACCGCCATGCTATTGCTGAGGCTGTTTTGAATCTCGAAGCATTTAATATCACAGTTTTAACTAAACTATTTGGGGTATAATTATGAGCGAATATCCATTTGACTTTGTTCGTATGAATAAAGTGGCTGAAAAACCACGTGTGAAAGGAGTCACTGAGATTCGCGGACCCTACTATAGTGTTATGGGCACCCATTATCTCGAAGATGTCCTCAGCACCATGCACCCCTACATCGATAGCCTGAAATTTGCCGGAGGCTCCTTTAGCTTAATTCCTGAAAAGCAGCTGAAAGCCATTATAGACCTCGCGCATCGCTACAACGTCATCGTCTCTACCGGAGGGTTTATCGAGTATGTCCTGACACAAGGCGTAGAGGCAGTGCATCGCTATATTGAGACCTGTAAGAAGGTGGGCTTTGACATCATTGAAATCTCTAGTGGCTTTATCACCATACCGACAGATGACTGGCTGAGGCTTGTCGAAAAGGTGCAAAAAAGTGGCTTGAAAGCAAAGCCGGAAGTGGGCATCCAGTTTGGCGCAGGTGGCGCAAGCAAGGCCGAAGAGCTTGAGGGAGAAGGAGTAAGAGCGGTCGAATGGGCAATCCAGCAGGCAAAGCGCTTTATTAATGCTGGCGCCTACATGATTATGATTGAGTCGGAGGGGATTACGGAAAGTGTCAAGACATGGCGAACCGATGCCGTGTCAAAAATCATTGACGCCCTAGGGCTTGAGAAGGTGATGTTTGAGGCTGCAGACCCGGACGTCTTTGCCTGGTATGTCAAAAACTATGGTCCTGAAGTCAATCTCTTTGTCGATCATAGCCAAATCGTACAGCTGCAGTGCCTGCGCTCCGGCATTTGGGGAACAAAGAGTGTATGGGGCCGCGTGGTTACGTACAAGTAAAGTGTGGAGATCAAACGACAAAAACGACAAACGACCATAACGACACCAATGACCATAACGACTTAAATGACACCAACGACAAACGAGTTGTCAATTATTCGGTAAGTCAGTATGTTCACCTCCTACGCAATGAGGTGATGATGACTGCTACTACTCCCACTTGTCATGAGGCCCAAAGCTTTCGTAAGTTCGTACAGCTGACGCTGCCTCTCATGCTGAGCTTGTGCGTGACGGGCCTTATGGGCTTATGCGATCGCACGTTTTTAGCCCATGTCTCCATGCAAGATTTAGGCGGGTATGCAAGTGCGTTTGTCACAGTCCTTCTTTTCCAGATCCCACTCGCTCGATTTACCACCTTTGGCCAGGCCTTTGTAAGCTTTTACAATAATGCAAAAGATTTCGCCCGAATAGGCCAATCTGTCTGGCAGATGATCTGGTTTTCGCTCCTTTCTATGTTTGTAGCTGTACCTGTCGGGTATGCTATTATGCCCTATGTTTTTGGTGGAAGCAGTGTTGAAGCATCCGCAACGACCTACTTTACCTGGATGATCTGGGTGATTTTTCTCTTCCCCCTACAGAATGCGCTTACCTCCTTTTTCATTGGGCAGAAGAAAACAAAAGTAGTACTTATCACCTGCCTGTGCGCCCAAGCGCTTCATGTGCTGCTCGATTATCTTCTGATTTTTGGGGTAGACCCGTACATCCCTCCCATGGGCGTTATTGGGGCAGCTATCGCTCTTACGGCGAATCAGACGCTGGTCTGTCTCACCCTCCTTTGCCTCTTTTTGAGCAAGAAACAGAGAGAAACCTATGGAACAGGTAATTATTATTTTAATAGAGAGGTCTTCTCTGCCCAGATGCGCGCCGGCGCCCCTCTCTCGCTAGCTCCCCTTATTAGTATTTCTGCATGGGTAGCTGTAAGCCGGATTATGGTACTGCAAGGAGGCGACTATATTACTGTTTTTTCTGTGGGCAGTACATTGACCGTCTGTTTTGCCTTTATGAATGACGCACTGTTTCAGGCTGTGATGACGTCAGCGTCGGGTCTACTTGGGGGAAGGCATTTCGCTGGTTTAAGACAGCTCATCAAACAGGCATTTCTCTTTCTTTGCATAGTGGTTGCTATTCTAGCAGTCCCATTCTTGGTACTACCTGAGCGTTTTTTTGCCCTTCTCTTTTCTACCCCAGTTGAGGTCAGTGCCAAAGAGCTTCTGTTCACAACCGGCTACTTCGCCTGGTTTTTC
>JAFEGS010000171.1 GCA_018239705.1 Verrucomicrobiota bacterium
ACCAATAGCGGTGAAAAAAGCCTCAGTGAGGACTGCCCGTGCTATACGGACCTCTTGCAGGTGTGGAAATGAGCGAAAGACTGTACAGCGCTTTTTGCCTAGAAAGTCAAGACAATCAATAGATAGGGAGCTCACAGCATTTTTTAGCTCATCTGTGAGGTTGTCCATACCATTCTGTATACTTTTCTCATCTTCCAGCCGCTCATGTGCCCACACACATATCTTGTCTAGACGATGGCTTTGTAGTAGGTAATGTACGCCAAATGTGACCCCTATCACTACTGTGAGGGGGATTTTACCGCTCCAGTGCATAGTTCTACATTGTGTATGGATGCACTCTTTTTCCTCATAAAATATTTTCTTTATAGCTCGGCTTGTCATCTCGTTTACATACTGCTGGCCCTGCTGAAAGTGTTTGGTGAGTGTACTTGAGTGAAAGAGCGTGCAGACTAGTCGTACATTTTTGTAGTCGGTTACGTCAAGTGATTGAGAGATAACACCCCATAGTTCAAGAGGAAGACGATCGAGCGTACTATTGTTCAACGACATTGGGAAATACCTTAGCTATTGGTGGCTATTATACTCTTTAAATTCTTTTTAAAATAGCAGTGGTATGGTATACATCCTGGCAGGAAAAACTTTTTTAATTGGGTATGCTACCATGAAGATTTTGCGCGCTCTCCTTTCGCTATTTTGTCTTTTTTGTGGCGTTTATACGCTTACTGCAAAAGAGGTGGTTATTGTTCCGTGTGATCACCTCTCCATGAACCCTGAACACTTTACCTATCGCCCAGGAATGTCAAACGATGAGATGTTCTTTTGGAGAATGGTGGATAAAGAGTTGAAAGCGAATGGCTATGAGATACGCATCAGTAACATGTCAGAATTTGATTCGTACGAGAACACTCAAAGGCTGTTAGAGCAAGTAGATAAGGTAATTTTTAATAACATTCCAGACTGGACAGGAGCCGGCTGGCGAGACAAGTTATCTTGGATTGGTGCCGACAAATGCCTTTTGATAGGCTGGGAGCCTCCTTCGGTCCTTCCTGAGATGTATAAGCCTAAGATGCTTGAGCGCTTTAACACAGTTCTTACATGGGATGATTCCTATGTAGATAATATAAAATTCTTTAAGATGAACTACCCCTCTATGCAGGGGATGATCAGTAAATTCCCTTCATTTACTGAGAAAAAATTTGCAACGCAAATTTCCGGCAACAAGCGCTCTCCCCACAACCATGAGCTCTATTCAGAGCGAAAAAAGGTGATCGACTATTTTGAGGCGCACCCTGAAGCTGGTTTTGAGTTTTATGGGTATGGCTGGCCGGGTGAGCAGTTTACAAATTATCGAGGTGCCCCTCAGGATAAAACAGGTGTGCTGAAGACCTACCGCTTTAACTTCTGCTATGAAAATATCACCAATATTGCAGGCTATATCACTGAGAAAATTTTTGATTCCTTTACTGCGGCCTGTGTGCCGATCTATTGGGGCGCAACAAATATCAGCGAATATATCCCAAGCAACTGCTACATCGATAGAACCCAGTTTGCCTCGATGAGAGACCTTGTAAAGTATCTCAAAAACATGCCTGAGGACGAATACAATCGCTACATTGAGAACATCCAGGCGTTTCTCAAAAGTGAGAAGGCTCAGGCCTTTACACGAAGACAGCTAGCAGACGCCATACTTAAGCAGCTACTTTAACACTGGGTTTTTTTCTCTTAAAGAGCGGTCCTTGCAGTGCCTGGTACCGCTCTTTTTGGCGTATGAAGGTGTCCATTTGCATCTGCTCTTGCAGCCTGACGCAGTCATCATTGATGGGAGTCTGGCGGTTGTATATATAAAGAACTTCTTCGATAAAGTGGATGTGGCCAAGAGATGCCATTTCTAAGAGAGGAAACATGAAGGCTAAGTCGCTTGCGACAGAGAAAAACTTCCCTTCGTGCAGGAAATCGTCCTTTTTGATTTTATGGAAAAGAGTAGCGTAGTAGGTGCGTAGAGCCGATGAAACCCAAGGGTATGAACGAAATTTTCGCTCTCTCATGATCTCTTCGGGAAAAGCAGCGCAAATGCTGGGTGAGTTATTTGGATTGGGCTCCATGACGTAGTTGCCGTAGGTCATCCAGACCTCTTCGTCTTCATAGACGCGAGCGAGTCTCTCAAGGACTTGGTCGTGAGCAAATCGATCATCACCGTCGAGGTGGACGACCACTTTATGGCCCTCAATGCTGCCAATAGCGCGATAGAAATTGGCCATTGCCCCGACTCGTTTTGTATTGTGAATGAGCCGGCACTTTTTCCCAATCTTGTGATTGTGAATAAATTGGTCAACTAAGGCGCAGGTGGCATCGGTTGAGCAGTCGTTGATATAGATCAAAGACCAGTGGGGATAGGTTTGAGAAATAATGGATTGAAGATTGCCTTCACACCACAGTTCGTTGTTGTAAGATGGGGTGACAATGACAAATTCAATAGGTGGTTTTGAGTGCGAGTATAGATAGGTTGTGGCAAATAGAAAAAACAGAATCCATCTCATTTTATCACCAATTTACGTATTTAAAAATACCCATAGAAGATCATAGTGAAAATAGTCAATATCTTAGTTTTGGTGGGACGTATGCGTGTATTGATGATTTTGCTCCTCTTTCAGACGGCTTTATTTGCTACGCATAATGAAAAGCCGCGTGTGCTTATCTGTGGAGTATGTAGAAATATCTCAGCCGCTGCTGATAACACGATACGCAATATTGAGGAGCTTGGCAGCCGCTTTGAAGAGTATGCCGTAGTGATTTATGAAAATAATTCAAGTGATGATACAGCGGCTACGCTTGGCTTGTGGGCAAGCCAAAACCCTCGCGTGCAGTTTTTATCTGAAACGCTCCCTGCTCAGAAGATGGCTCGAGCACGTACTGTGCGGATTGCAAAGGCTCGAAACCATGTTCTAAGGGAAGTGAAAAAGAAAAAGTACAGAAAATTTCCCTATCTCATCATGGTGGACTTAGACTTTCAAAGCAGCTGGCCTATCGATGAGATTGTAGACTCTATCCATCAGCCCTTCCCCTGGGACTGCATTTCAGCCAATGGGGTTACGCCGAAAGGCCTGTATTATGATCGCTATGCCTATCGCAGTAAGCGGTTTCCCTTTGGTCCGGAGCTTCTCAATTATGAATTTTGGCATGAGCTTTCTAGCACAGGGTTTGCGCTGGAGCCTGCGCCGTGGCAGCGTGTCTTTTCAGCTTTTGGAGGCCTTGCCATCTATAAAACGGATGCTATTAAAAAATTTTCCTACTCTGGCGTTGTGACGAAAGATCTACAGAAATACTATAAGCAGATTGCGCTCTCGCTTCCAAAGGGCCACATGCACCTTAAGAAGTACCTAAAGATTACCGGAAAGAGGGCGGGACAGAAGCTCGAATTTCGCAAAAACTGCCTTGAATGGCAGCGAAAGAGCGATAATTCCATCACTGTGTGTGAGCATGTGGCCCTGCACGCCAGCATGGCCCTGAAGGGGCACGGCATCTTCTACATCAACCCAAAATTGGTTATGCAGTATTGATTGCCGATGAGCATGACAAGGGTTAAAAGTTTATAAAAGTGTGGTTTAGCATGGTTTTGCGATGCTTTTGTTCTTTTCCTTCCCTCCCTCCCTCATAAATATAGAGCTTTAGCTGAGGG
>JAFEGS010000172.1 GCA_018239705.1 Verrucomicrobiota bacterium
TCAACGATCTTTTGGGCGGTTTGGAGCTTTTCTTCGATGTATGCGATTACTTCCGGTCCACTTGTCTGTAGCTTCTCGAGGCTTTTAGCTCCTTCCTTGTCAAGCGTGTCTAATTGATCTTGCACCTGCAGGAGATACTCGCTTAAGATATTATGCAGTTTGTGGATGCTGTTTTTTGCTACCTCATCCTTCTTTGTGACTACCTCAGGTATATCTGGCAGCGCCGCTTTAATTTTATTTTCGTCGAGTACAAAATTGGTCATCGCCATGAGAGTGGGGTGCGCAGCTATTTGGCGCAGTAGCAGTCTCCCCTCATCAATTGAGGCGCCAGTTTTCAGACGAGCCACAGCCAATTCGATCTGCGGCTGATAGTACCTATAGACCTCGCTATACACTTTTTCACTGACAGCTGGATCTCGAATAGGCCCGAGTAGTGATGTAAGCCGCAGCTTTACGGCGCTGTATAAAGCTGGGTTTATATCAATAATTTTATTTGAATCGTTCAGATCTTTTAGGGCATTGAGAAAGCTCGCTACCTCTGCAGCTTCCATGTTTTTAACAGCAGCTTGTGCTTTGTGCAGCTGAGGCAGTTTTGGCACGGTCGCAGCAATTAATTGATCGACAATTTGTTCTCGACGCTGCTGCGGCAGCTGTCCTTGAGCTGTGGGCTCAAACACTGCTAACAGCACTGCTGCCATATTCTCTTTTACTTTTTCGCGAAAGCCGGCTTTTGCCTTTTGGATAACTGCTTCCTTTTCGCTTGAAAATTTTTGCACAATCGCATTCAGAAGCGCGTTGGATTCGACAGAAAAGGAGGCAATGGCAATTGGTTCCTTAGCCTTTGTTTCGATCTTTTGAACGGTAAATTCAATCAGCTCCGATGATCCTGGATGGGCCTCTTCGAGCCTCTCTACAATGCCTGCTTTGGAGCTAGGGTCGAAAAACTTCTCGTATACGCCTTGCAGTGATTTTGCGGTGAGGTCGGTAAATCCTTGCCAATCGAGCGCAAGCTCAGGCTTAAAAAAGGCGGTAGCATGGTATGCAATACCACTGTGGCTTAAAATGCCTCGTAGCACACTGGGTAGATGGGTATCTTTTTCTTTATCGGGAAAGGTCTCATTTAAAATTGTGGAGGCAATATTTTTGAATGTGATCTCTAATGGCTGCTCCTTCTCAAGCTCTTTCATACAGATGGTGAGGAGATTGACAAATACCTGCTCTGCGAGCTGATCAGCTGTTTGGGGTAAATCGGTCTCCTGCTTCGACCACACCTGAAATATGTGGAAAATAAGGTCCTCCATAGCTGTCTGGATGGAGTCTTGCCCCACTTGCAGCCAGCTCACCTCTTTTACCAGCCCATCGGTGATTTGCTTAGAAAAATCTTTAATTAATGGGTTATACTTTTGGAGAGCAATATCTTTTCCCTTCAAAGAGGGGGGAGCTTGATGCTCCATGTATTTTCCAATCAACCAGCCACCAATGCCGGACATCCAGCCACCATTACCCTTTTTTTCTGGCAGAGTGGGTTGTGAGGGGGTGCCTAGTGGACTTTGAGCTTCTATCATGGGATATCGATAAAGTAAAAGTTATTACTACTTTATCATATAAACAATTTTTTAATTATTTGCAAAAAGACTATTTTAATAGACGATTCCAAGGCCAACTGCCGTGAGAAGCACGCCTAAAGCCACTTGAGCCACACCCAGAGCCACCCTTCCCGGGTTATTCGCTATATGCGTCAAGATATGTTCTCTCTTCGCATGCATAGCCAGTCCAAGCAGACCAATTCTATGATTTGGAAGAGACTCAGAAGTTCGATAGGCAGCACCTTCATACTCTCGATCATTTTCAAAAACTGCAGGATAGCCGGCTCTCCCATGTATCTCTTCCAGCGAGTAGATAAATCGTATTTTTGGGGTAAAAATAGCACAGACCTGACTTGCCTTTTTCACCCATAAAGGCACCGCATCCTTAGGGCCTAAGCCGTTCAGTTTTTTATACTCCTTGATATAGGCCAAAAATGCGTGGTAAGATGGTATCACACATGAGCTGATATCAGAGACTACGCTACTAAACACCCCAAAGGTTTTATGGAGGTCATCACTAGGCGAGAACATCCCAGTATCTTCTGTATCCCTAGTTACATAAAATTTGCGCCTTGCATTAGTAGCGTACTCCTGAACATTGGGACCTATCTGACAAGCTGCCATTTCTGTCGTTTCTCCGCCTCTACTGAGGTCTACCCCGTGCTGCAGAATGGATAGATAGCTACTCCAGCTCGTTCCATGCCTCAAAACCTCATATCCAGTAATTTTACATAGCCCAAGAAGCACATGATTGGAGACAAACAGAGACGCAAGCTGCGCAGCAAAGGGAAATGCCTCTTCAGCCACCTTCTGCACTCTCGCGCTGCAGGAGGCAAAAAATTGGGCAGTCTCTTGTACTACTGAAACGAGCGGTTCAAACACCCCATAATCGATGCAGTGCTGGATACAATTACCCATTTTCTTCCTCCTCATCCTCAAACGGGAACTCATAGATGAGCGACTTGATCTGCTCTATACTATCAGCATGGCTAATGACCTCTCGAAACTGCTTTGTCTCCTTCGATTTTGGGAAGTACCAACAGCCAACGCGTCGCATGTCGATAATCGCTCGCCGATCGGTGCTGTAGCGCAAGATATAGTCAAGATGCTCTATTAACGCCTGGCGCCTTGCCTCAAGGGAGTGGGGTTTGAGCGTCTCTCCCCGAGCGAGTGCTTCGATATCGGTGGAGATCCACGGCTGGCCAAGCGATCCTCGAGCAACTAAGACGGCATCGCATTTGGTCTTTTCAAACATATCGAGCGCATCTTGAGGAGCAAAGATATCGCCATTTCCGACGACAATAATATCTTTTGCCTCTTCTTTTGCGGCCGTTATCCATTCCCAGCGAGCCGGTCCCTTATAGGCCTGCTCGCGCGTTCGTGCATGGATGGTAATGGCCTTTGCCCCGGCACTCTCAGCGATTTTGACGATCTCCCTAAAGACGAGCGAATCGTCGTCCCAACCTGCTCGAATCTTCACGGTAACAGGAATGCGAACAGCTGCCACAAAGTTCGAAATGATCTCTCCTATCAAGTAGGGATGCTTCAGCATACCGGAGCCGCTTCCATCTTTTAGCACCTTATCGACCGGACATCCACAGTTAAAATCGAGGACATCAAACCCTAAATCCTCGATGATGCGCGCTGCCTTTCCTGCCAGCTGCGGATTACTGCCACAGAGCTGGGCACCGATTGGGTGCATGTCGTAGGAATAGTCGAGGATATGAAAGGTCCCCATGTCGTATCTGACAAGGGCATCGATCTTTGTCATTTCGCAAAATTTAAGGCCCGGATGGTACTGTGATGCCATTTTGCGAAAGGGAAAGTCTGAACAGCCGGCTAGCGGGGCATAAAAGATATTACTTGGCAGCTGCAGGCTGCCAAGCTTGATAGGACGGACCGGATTTTCTCTCATCGAAACAGAATCCCCTTCACGAAATACTCAATAAACTGAAGAGCAAAGAAGGCTACAAGGGGGCTTAAGTCAAGCATGCCAAGCGGGGGAATGATGCGCCTGAAAAAATTGA
>JAFEGS010000173.1 GCA_018239705.1 Verrucomicrobiota bacterium
ATTTGGAGGTGTCATATGGCATTTATACTAGAAAGTCCTGGATTTACAGACGGGGGCGCAATTCCCGCCAGCTACACATGCCAAGGAAGCGACCAGTCGCCACTCCTGCGATGGAAAAATAGCCCTGCCGGCACAAAAAGTTTTGCCCTAATCGTAGACGATCCAGACGCCCCCGTTGGAATTTGGGTGCATTGGGTATTGTACGATATACCTGCCAGTGCATCAGCCATAAATCAAGGCGTCCCGCCTCAAGAGATCTTACCTGATGGAAGCAAGCAGGGAGTGAACGATTTTGGAAAAATTGGGTACGGCGGGCCCTGTCCCCCAAAAGGCAAACCCCATCGCTACTTCTTTAAACTCTATGCGCTCGATAACCAACCTGCACTAAAGCCAAGAGCTACAAAAAAAGAACTAGAACAGGCTATGGAGGGGCACATCTTATCTACAGCAGAGCTGATGGGCACCTACCAAAGATCATAGAAGTAGTAGGCGCTGCAAAACTCTTGATATTTTGTAAGAAAGAATATATTATTCTTCCAATCAAAATAAAAGAGGATTAAGAAATGCAAGTTGAAGCAAGCAATAATTTCACATTGATGCCGATTGGGCCAATGATAGAAATTGCTAATTTTTTGGTGCGCGAAGAAAAAGACATCTCCCAACTGAGTAAGCTCGCTACCGTCTGCAGTGCATGGAAGATACACCTACAAGATAACCAATTCTGGATAAAACCTTTTACGCTTCACATAAACAGTATCACCTACCCTATTGATCTCTCTTCCGCTACGACATGCAAAACAAAATTACAACTATCAAAGGTAACGAGAGAACAGGACTTTCAAACACTCATCGATAACGACAATAAAAGATACGGTATAGCATTAGACAAGAACAGCGACTTCACAGATTTTTTTGCAAAACTAATAAAAGAAGGCAACTCGGAAAGGCTTGCTCTCTATTTACTCTACAAGCCAAAATTTGATGAAAGTAAAATATTTTATGATTTACGATCTTGTGGTACAGTCAGAGAGTTTAGCTTCTGTATCTCACTGCTCATCAAATTGCATTATAATCTCTCTGGGATTTTAAAACATGAAGTTGTTGGCTCAAGGTTTATTATGATGGAGTTACTCGGTACTACATTACATTCCGATATCGATATTGAAATTCCGGATCTGTTAAAATGCACCATTGATTTTTCTTCGGAAGAGATGGATGCAGATACTAGTAATTCCAGTTTTTCCATTCTCTACTATTTCCTTATTTGTTGGCTTTATCCTCTTTATGAACAAGGGTTTTTTAAAGACACTCAGAGTTTTGTTGATCCACGTCCTTCTCTAACACTCACAGACAAGAGATTACTGAAATACTGCAATACTGGCAAAGCTTCAGAAACCAAAGCAACGCAATTTTTGCGAGACCTTGTTTTCAACTGCAAGTTAAATCTAGATATAAAAAAGGAGATTATACCGGGCAGAGGGGCTGACTTTCTCCCATGTAAGACATACAGTGTACTATCCGTCTTAAGAGAAATGGCAAAATTACCAGAGCTGCCAAAAAATAATGCTTTTAAAATAGTCATAAATGAATACGATGCCAAACTGGTTGAAGGTCTGGGCCTGGACCTAAGCAGCAAGTTGACTGTGGCACCGAAAGACCCAAATAAAGGAACTATAAACCCGCAATCGCTGCAAGTATAGCCTCTTTGCTATTCAGAGGTTCTTTGCACACCCCTTCATGGCAGATGTAGAGCGTTGTTTTTCCATCCTTACAGGGTCTTTCAACACTATCTTTTTCCTGCCACACAATGGCATGATGGGCCGATTTCACGGCAGTAAGCGCCTTCTGGATTTCTGGTTTCCAGTCCTCTGTACTGTTAAGCGCAATCACACAGGTCGCTTTATGCTTGTCGTAGAAGCGCTCCAGCGCAATCAGGTGATAGCAGTAGCCCACTGAGTAGATGTTGAGCAGGTCGTACGTAGCTCTCATAATATCTTCTGCACCCATCAGGTAGTTGCGATTGCCTGTGATCTGGTAGAGACGCAAAAGGTTTTCCGTATGCACAGCATTGCCGGAGGGCTCTGCACCATCGGCAAAGTGTGTACGCCTGATGAGGAGGTACTCATTGTCTGCAGCTGCCTGGTAAAGGGCTCCGCCTCGCACTTTAAAATCCCTTTCAATGACATCGGCAAGCTCGATAGCCCATTCCAGCCACTCATTACCCCGCCCTGCTTCAAAAAGGGAGAGAAGCCCTTTGATCAAAAAGACGTAGTCATCAAGTGTGGCGGCGAACTTCGCTTCGCCATCTCGATAGCGTCTGAGTAGCCTTCCGCCTTGCCAGAGCTTAGTTTTAAGCACTTGTGCGGCTTTGAGTGCAATAGCGGTATAGTCTTCTCTTTGCAGCGTAAAACCGGCCTCTGCAAAGGCTGCAATCATCAGCCCATTCCACGCAGTGATAATCTTGTCATCTTTAAAGGGGCGCTCGCGCTTGGAGCGCTCTTTCAAAAGGATGCTTCGGCCTTCATTTAAGAGCAGCTGAAAATCGAGCAGGTCGAGCTTATGTTTTGCCACAAACTCCTCTATAGAGGAGCTCATGTAGAGCACATTTTTGCCGTCGACAATGCCATGATCTACGATGTTATAAAAATCGCAAAAGAGGCTCCCCTTAACACTTCCGAGCAGGTCGATGACCTCCTGCCTTGACCAGGTGTAGTAAAAGCCCTCAAAGCCCTCGCTGTCGGCATCTTCAGCTGAGCAAAAGCCGCCCTCAGGAAGCTGCATATCTCGTGCAATATAATCGAGCGTCTCCTGGCACACCTCTCGGTAGATTGGCCTATGCGTCACCTTCCACGCCTCAAGATAGGCAGAGGCTAAAATGGCATTGTCGTAGAGCATCTTTTCGAAATGGGGGACATGCCAGTGGTCATCTACGCTGTAGCGGTGAAAACCACCCCCTAGATGGTCATAGATGCCTCCTCGATGCATCATGTCGAGCGTTTTTTCGACGAGAAAGAGCGCTCTTGCCTCTTTGGTGTGCAGATAATAGCGTAATAAAAAATTTGATTGATAGCCTAGTGGGAACTTAGGAGCACCTTTAACGCCTCCCCACACCGAATCGGCGATTCGAAAGAGGATTTCGGCATTTCTCTCTATGAGATCCTCTTTGGCAATATCGATGCCAGAAGTACGGTGATGGGTAGACAAGAGGCCTATAATTTTATCCGACTGGGCGATGAGCCTCTCTTTGGCCTCGCTCTGCCAGAGCCCTTTGATCTTTTGCGTCAGCTCGATGAGGCCAATAAGTCCCCTCTCGCTTCTTTTTGGAAGGTAGGTGGCGGCAAAAAAGGGCTTGAGATCGGGCGTTAAGACCAGGTTGAGCGGCCAGCCGCTTGCTCCCCAGATGATAGACTGGGCAAGTTCCATGTAGAGGCTATCTACGTCGGGAAGCTCTTCTCGGTCCACTTTTATACAGACAAAGCTGTCGTTGAGCGCGTCTGCTACTTCAAGATCTTCAAAAGATTCCTGCTCCATGGCATGGCACCAGTGGCATGTTGCATAGCCAATTGAAAGAAAAATAGGCTTGTCTTCAATTTTTGCCTTCTCAAAGG
>JAFEGS010000174.1 GCA_018239705.1 Verrucomicrobiota bacterium
GTGGGATCAAAGCTGGATCCTCCTTGCAATAGGGCTGTTTACGCTGTATGAAGCGGCAGCAAGCTGGTGTGTTCTGTATCATTTTTTAGGCAAAAGCAGCTGCCCGATAAAAAAAGATAAATCATAGACTCAATCTCATTTTGCTTGCATTGCATTCCACTTTTTCTTATGCTTTCTCCATTAAACATCAACAAGTTGCAGTTATGAAAAAGTTTTCCCTACGTAAGGTCTCTTACGTTGTCCTCTTTGGACTTATTATTTTTATTGGACTCAAAGTCAATCACATAGACAAGAGACTCTCAGATATATCCAGGCCTGCTTCAAAATTTTCATACGAGCAGATTAAAAACCAATTCCCCCATAATCCGGAGTGGGACATTACCTATCCCCCAGATATCGAACAATTCATCAATATGATCACGCAACAGCCCTTTTACTTCCTTGGGAAGGGTTACCAGGCAGTTGCTTTTGGAAGCCAGGATGGTGAGTACGCGCTAAAATTTTTCTATCAGGATCGCTTCAAAAAGGTGCCCTTCTGGAATAACCCGCTGGACTATATGTTCAATCAAGGATTCCGGGATAAGATGGAAGAGCGCCAAAAACACCGCCGAGAGATCTTCACAAGCTCAAAGATGGCCTACCTCGAATACCCGGAAGAGTCGGGCATGCTCTACGTACACCTCAACAAGACAGATGGTGAAATCAAGAGGATGAAGCTCTATGACAATAGCGGCATGATGCACTCCTTCAAAGGAGATGGAACGAGCTTTGTTGTGCAAAGAAAAGCAGAGTACATCCAGCCGGTCATCAAAAGCCTTATGAAAAAGGGTGAAGTAGAAGAGGCCAAAGCGCGCATCGACCAGATTTTCGATCTTCTGCTCGGCATGGCGAAAAAGGGCTTTCTCGATAGCGACATGGCCTTGATCCGCAATAATAACATTGGCTTTGTTAAGACCAGAGCAATCTATATCGATATAGGGCACATCACAAAGCGTAGTAATGTGGACCTGGAAAAGAGGATGAACTTTGAGTTTAACAGGCGCCTTATGCCCCTGTATGGCTGGCTCAAGTATGCCTATCCGGAACTTGCCGACTACTACAATACTCGCAAAGTGGAGATCCTCGAGTCTCTGAAAAAGCCAGCCCCCAATTAGATGTCGTTGGGGTCGTTTAAGTCGTTATGGTCGTTGGTGTCGTTATGGTCGTTTGTCGTTAAGGTCGTTTTGGTTTGGCTTCTCAGAGCTTTCAAGCAAACCGACATACAGTGCGTAAGCTAGAAAAGGATCGCACAGCGGATAGGATTGGCCTTCAAGAACAATAGAGCCCATCCTATGCGCTGGCAGTAACTGCTCAAGATCGACCAAAAATACATTGTCAATGCACTCTGTGTGGTCTTTTTCGTAGTGAGTCCTATTTCCCACCCGCGCAAGGAAAACAGCTACCTGGTAGTGAAGAATGCCGCTATCAGGATAGATATAACCGAGCTGTTCTACGCCCTCCGACTGATAGCCCGTCTCTTCAAAAAGCTCTCGCTGAGCCGCCTCTTCCGCACTTTCATCTCCTTCTGACATCCCTCGTGGAATCTCTATATGCCAGCTTTGTGTCGCATGCCGCCAGATTTTAAGAAGAACTACCTTCCGGTCTTGTGTTATTGGTACTATGGCCACCGGATGTCTTTTGCTGAGCGCCCCTTTCAACACGACGCGCTTAAAAACAGCAAAAGAGTTGTCTTGAAAGCGCACCACATCGCGCAAAACATGGATGTACGGGTCAGAATAGGCAATGCCCACACGGCTCCACTCCATTTCCTGCTGCTGAGCTGAATCCCTCAGTGCTTTATCGGTAATGATGCTGAGAGGGCTTGTATGCGATGCCACAAGACATGGAAACTGCTCTAGAAGATCTATATATTCGTCTGCCATAAAACGTACTTTACCCTATGAAAGATTTTCATAACATGATACATGTATCTATAAACTTGACAAAAGAAATTAGGTATGGAACCAGAGAAAAGCGTATCAAGTGAGCTCAAAGCAAAGGTAGCATGGGCAGGAGAGACCCTTGACCGTCTCCGGCAAGAGATTAGCAAGGCAGTCATTGGGCAGACGCAGATGATCGACCGACTCCTCATAGCCATACTGTGCGATGGCCACGTGCTGCTTGAGGGCGTTCCGGGAATCGCAAAGACACTTGTCGTCAACACTCTGGCAAAAGCACTCCAGCTACACTTTAAGCGCATCCAATTTACCCCCGACCTTCTGCCTTCTGACCTTATTGGAACAACAATCTTTCATCCCAAAGAGGGCACCTTTTCTGTACAAAAAGGGCCTGTGTTCACAAATGTCGTGCTTGCAGACGAAATCAACCGCGCTCCTCCTAAAGTGCAGTCAGCCCTTCTCGAAGTCATGCAGGAGCGTCAAGTAACCATCGCAGGAGAGACCTTTAAGACTGAGACTCCCTTCTTTGTCTTGGGAACACAAAACCCCATAGAACATGAGGGAACCTACCCCCTTCCGGAGGCACAGACAGACCGCTTTATGATGAAGGTACTGGTAAACTATCCACAAAAAAAAGAGGAGATGGAAGTTGTCCTCAGAGTAAGCCAGCCTTCCCCTCCGGCAATCAAAGCTATCCTTTCACCGGCAGACATCACAGAGCTCCAAAATACTGCCCGAGCCATTTACCTCGATGAGAAGATCCTAAACTACATCGTCGATATCGTCATGGCTACAAGAGCCCCTCAGGAGCTTTTAGAATATGGGGCCTCCCCTCGCGCAAGCATCTACCTCGCAGCAGGAGCAAAAGCCCACGCCCTCATGCAGGCAAGAACCTATGTCATTCCCTTTGATGTAAAAGCCATTGCCGCGGATATTCTCAGACATCGTCTGGTCCTCTCCTATGAAGCTCAGGCTCAGGAAGTTACTGCCGATAAAATAATAGAACAAATATTTGAAAAGGTCCCCACACCTTGATGTGTATACGGCTCAACGCGCTACTACTGTTTTGCCTGCTCTTCGCCCCTCTTTTTGGACAGGTCAGCATCTCGGTCCATCAAGATAAAAGTGCGCTTTTGATTGATCAAACCATGGAGCTAGAATACACGATCTCCTTCCCACGCTCGTATGAGCCCGACCTCTTTGCCTTCTTCTACCAGCAAAGCCTCATGCCTCAAGGAAAGTTTCGGATCGTCTCCACACAGGTCAAGCAGCAAAATAAAAAGGGAGAAAAGGAGCTGCAGCTTACCTTCGAGCTTGCCCCAAAAGCAACGGGTCAATGCATCTTCGCGCCGGGACTTCTCACGTTTGGGTCACATAGAGCCTTCCTCCTGCCGGCAGTGGAAGCAGACTGCATAGAAACTACAAGTTCTGCTCACATGCTACCTCCCCTTCTCCCTTTTCGGCCGGAGACAAAGATCCAGCTGGACCCCTATACACGCGCCCTTGTTGACAGCACGAAGCGGCAAGTAGAAGAGGAAAACAGAATTGTGACTCGCTACGAAAGATACAAAGGAGCCTGGAACCTTTTGAATGCCCTCTTGCTCTCGCTTGCCGGTGGGGCGCTGCTTCTCTGGTGTGCAG
>JAFEGS010000175.1 GCA_018239705.1 Verrucomicrobiota bacterium
GTCGTTTGTGTCGTTTGTGTCGTTTGTCGTTTTGGTCGTTTGTCGTTTGTGTCGTTTATGGAACCCTACATATCCTCCCTCTTTGAGAAAGCAGAGCAGCTCAGAAAAGAGGGTCTGATTGATGCAGCCATTCGGGCCTATGAAGCCCTCTCAAAACTAGATCCCACCATTCCTGACGTCTGACTCACCCTCGCCGAGCTTGCCCATACACAGAACGACGCCGGCAAAATCCAAGAATATGAAAACTGCGTATTCCACCCACAGCCCCCACAGGCAAGCTTTTTCGGCCTTCTTGAGTACCGAAGAAGAGTTCATCGCAATTGCCGCTCGTCTAAGCGACCCGCAATACCGCGCAGTAGCACAGACAGCCATAACTTGTTAATTTATTTAATGCGAAAAAATAGCGATCTCTTTACCATCGCGTCGACCAAAACTGGAAATTTCCCTCACATGGAGATTATAGAGCATGATGCACTTTGAATCAGGAACCATCGACAACCCATATGACACTCATAGCGGCAGGAGCATGGCCTGCCTCACTTGCGAGCCCACGAGTGAGTCGTCACCGGAAAGCAAAGCAGCTGCTCTCATCAATGAATTAGATCCCGCAGATCCTGGGACTAGTAGCGTGCTACCTGTTCTTGATCCCGAAGCGCGGATGGAAGAGTGGGAATGGGGAGAAGACAAAACCTAAACTCCAGAGTCCTCTAACCGTACTTGGGTGATAAAATCGAGCGAAAAGGGGGGCACCAGGTCGTACCCATCAGGCTGTGCATAGCTCTCTTTAGATACCAACTGCCCTTCAAACCTATACAATTCGGCCACTTTTGGGCTCTCAAATTGAACGCCTCGAAGCTTAGGAGAATGATGGAGAATATGGATGAGAAACTGCTTCATATTCTCTAGTAATTCATTTTTAAATGTGGTATCACGCACCCAAGCTCCCATACCACCCGGTGTTTGGACTATGCCTTCTTCTGTCGGCCCAGAAAGGTACAGGCTTTGTGACAACATTATACCCTTCTTGTTTTTAAGTCGTGCCTCGATTTCCCAACCGGTATAGCTTCTATTTCCCGGAGGCTGATATCGAAGGGCATATTGACGTCTCTCATCTGCCGTCGTGTGTACTACAAGAGTAATAGACTCATCAAAGCTACCGGCAAACGGTCCATCCATGCACTTCACTTTGGAAAATAGGTTCCTCAAACAGGCAGCCAAAAATTTGATTAACACATTCCATGAGTAAACTCCCCTATTTTTTCGAAAACCTATTATATGTTGAGCGGTCCCTAGAATACAACCTAAATTTCGACAATAATGAAAATAAAATTTGATATTACTCCTGTTTTGTTTTATAATGAAATTATTATTACTAGTTCATGAGGTGTATCTGGTATGGATTTTAGCTTAAGAGGGGGAAGTGAGAGTGAGTACTCTCAAATACAAAATTACTCAAACGAAAATAAGCCTATAGAAGAGCCTCCCATCGCCGAACAAGCTGATGCTGCACAGGAAGAGAGTCTACAGCCTAAAGAGAAAGGACTGAGTGAGAGAAAAAAGGAAGCTGTTAATAAAATTTATAATGAGATTGTATCAAGCGGATCGCACGTCTCCTTTGAGGCCATTGCAGCTGAAGTGGCTCCACTCAAACGAGGCGATGTTCGCGCTTTTAAGTTTGGCGACCACGAGTATACGATTTCAAAAGTCTTAACAAACGACAAGCAACAGACGCTTGCTATTGCGGTTTCAAAGTTGGATGTACATAATCGTCTTGGAGAAGGGGGTATGGGAGGCGTCTATGACATGCCTTCTACGCTTGTGGGTGTAACAGCAAAGGGTAGTGTTACAGAGGAAGATATTGCCGCGCTCGCACCACAAAAAGTCATGAAGCTCCTGCATGCACAAGATAAACGGAGTATAGCAGATGTAAAGAATGATGCTGAAATTAGCAGCTATCTCAATGTGAGTGGTGGCGCACGAGGCATTCCTTCACCTTCTCACTTTTTTCAGTACGAAGATACGACTGCGCGGTTGATTCTTACGAAATTAGGCACTAACGGATATGAACTGGCTACAAGACAGCGAGAAAATGGTGATCCATTGCCGTTCGAGCTTACCCCAAGCCAGATGCAGTCATTTGTTGACGATGCCTGGGCAGGAGTGGATCATATGCATGAGAAAGGCGTTTGGCATCGCGACATTAAGTTTGACAATATGATGGTTGGGAAAAATCCCCAGGGAGAGCCGGAACTCAAACATATTGACTTTGGTGGATCTAAGAAATTCACTGAAATTTTTAACGTCGAAGGCTTCCCTAAGAAGAGCGATATTCTTGCAGAAACTAGCTCCACGGCAGCATATCGGTCGTTAGATGTTCAGAAGAAGCTCACAGATGCGTATAGCAAATATATGGGCCTCTATACGTTTGGCACAGATGCAGAAAGAGCGTCAGTCAAGGTGGATATGAAAAATGAGATGACAGCACTTATGAAGCAGGATGATCGATATTCTACTGCTTTAGCGCTCTATGTCATAGCCACAGGAGAAGAGCCATATCAGAGTGATGAACACATTCAGGCAATGGACCGTGAAGAGGGAAGATCGATGGAAGTCTTTAATCCCGCTATTGCTCGGAGCATAATGGAAGAAAAACTGCAAAGTACTAACCTGCTCACACAGCCCCAAATAATGAAAATTGTCGATGCCATTGTTCCTCCACAGAAGTAATTATACCAAGCTAAAGGGAACATTGATACCGATCTGTACAGACCAGCTATTGCGAGGGCAAAAATGGGCGTGGATCCTCTTTGCAACCTGAACGTAGGCACTTGCCAGCCACGACTCTTTAAAGGCGTAGCGAATCCCCACATCTTCAAACTCATAGCCAATTGAGGCCCAGCGCCTGAAATGGGTATGCTTGGAGAGCTTGTGTGATGATGTGCCCTTTTCTGCGAGCAGGAAGATGCCCATGAAGTGCCTATCATGGATCACTCGCTCCAAGTGGCACTCTGCGCCAATCCATGGCGAGCCCTTCCCCGCACTACCGGCATATCCGGCTGCCCAGGCGCGATAAAACCCATTTCCAGAATAGCCAAACTCCTTACCGATAGCCAGGTTGGCCTCAAGCTCGCAGATGCCGTGGTTTAACGAGCTCAGATCTGCCACTCGCGACGCTGTCGAAACAGAGGCTCTCAGCCCAGTGGTAAGGCTGATAGCATCCTCAGCAATATCGTTCAGCCAGGAATAGCACATGGCCGCCTTAAACGAATCAAAGCCGTAGCCCTTCTTTTGCGTCTTTGCAAGATCGAGCTCAATACCGGCATGGATATGCGTAGACGGCGTAACAGAAAGCATCGCCTTTGTATGGTCGCTATGAAGCGATTTATGCTGCCTGCCATTCGTTGTACTGACAGTACTGGAGTGTGTGTGCTCCTGGACAATTGCGCCTTCAAACTCATACAGATTGCCAAGCCACGGCTGCTTGTTCATTGCAGGAAGCGACGCGGCCTGGAAGAGGAAAAGAGCGAAGAGTGCGTAGCGCCTCATCAGTG
>JAFEGS010000176.1 GCA_018239705.1 Verrucomicrobiota bacterium
TAACCAAGCCCACACGCTCCCAGATAGGGCGATCATTGAATGTCATAAAGAACTGCTCTACCCTTCTTGCCAGATCAATGCGTGCTTTGCATTGCGGATACTGATTTTCAATGATATATTTAAAAGATTTACTTACACATTTTAGCTCTTTTAGCCTTTCATCTCCTTGAGGAGCGCAAGAGGAATCGACCTGATATAGAATCTCGCCAACTACATCATCTGGTAGCTGGCCCCAAATACCTAAATTATTATGTACATTAAAAGCCATATGGCACCTCATGTTAATGCTCTAGCATAGTATTCACTTGTAGATTAAAATTGCTACTCACTTTTTTTGGAGGTTTACAATGTCTTTATTGAGTGCAATACCAATGGTAGGTTTTGTAGCCAGGATGGCATATGGGCTGTGGAAGGGAAATGAAGAAGATACGTATATAAGCCGGCTGCCGCCGCTTGATCAGGTAACTATGAAGAGGGCACAAGAGCTGGTCAACAGCATGGGGCTGACGAGCTACGAGATTCAGTTTGTGAAGGATTCCACACTTGCGCAAGGTTGGTTTTAGGCCTTCTATCGACTGCAGTACCAATGGTCGCTCCTTTCCCCGCTTCACTGGTGCTGTTCCCAGTATCGCTTGGTACATCCAGCTGGCTTTGCAATAAGCTTTCAAAATCATGTGAAGTAGAAGCTGATAAAGTATCGCCCGACTATCTCAATCATAAAGAGATTGCAGGGGTCATTCGCTATCTCGAACGTACGTACGGAATATGCGCAAATATGCGCGTCGCTGATCACCTATCCCTCCCAGAGAGAGAGCCCTACCTTATCTAATGCACTCATGATGCTAATCTCCTAAGCAGTGCGTCATACTCAGCCCGAATGATCGGGCCCGCATCACACCAGAAGAGGGCTGCTTGCAGCCAAAATTTCTCATATTCTCCATCTTTCTGGTAGAGTACAGTGCCATCTTTGGCGGCGCGAAATCGCAATAAGCCGCTTGCTTTGGAAAGATTCACCAGATCAACGTTATCCGTCTTCAGAAGAAGTGTTAACTCGGTAAGCAATGCCAACTGATCAAAACTGCCTTTCGCATTATAGGCAAAATCCCAGTCTGAACGTACCCCTACATCACCTCTTGCACGAGATCCAAACAGCATAAAAAGCTGTATCTGAGGGTATTTTTTTATGAGAGTAACAATCTCTTCTATACTACTTCTATCCATAGTTGCATGGTATCATACAAAAGATATTTCCGTGTAAGCAAAAAAATACGCATCAATGCTGATCATGAAAGATAACCCCATTCAGAAAGTGATTTGACGCAGTTTTTGTCTTTTTTAAACGCTTCTGATATACTTCAGGCTGCATGTAAGGGTCAACAAGCTCTCCTTGTTCATCATAGACCACAGCACTTCTTGTGCCTGCCACGACTGCAGCATTTTTTGTCAGGATATGATCCAGGGCATTGGGCGCTAAGACACCACCCTTAAATTTGTATCTGGAATCAACGCCTTCTATCCCAATGTAGGTAGAATCAGCAATCGATCTGTGAACAAAAAATTGATCACCTTCGCGATAGTCTACTCCCCCAGCAAATGGGCCTTCCCTCATCTCTTGGATGAATTTTGCACCACCTGCCGCCCCCTCAAATGCATTTAAATCTCCACCAAATACTATTGGGATGTCGGGGTTTGCTTGAGTAAACTCTGTCACAAATTCATGCACCTTGACCACCGTGTCGTGGTAGGAAGCAGGGACATGCTCTGTATGCGTTGTAAATATTGCAAGCTTTCGATCTGTTTTTGTATTTACCACCTCTACGCCAAGGATCATTCGTTGGTGTATTCCTGAAGTTGATGGTAGTTTGGCTAAAGCAGTTTTTTGCACCTGCAGCTCAGGGCTTAAGGCAAGTGTCGAGGTGAAGGTTGAAGACTCACCAAATACCTCTTCTTCCTCAACGAGCTCTGTAGGCTTGCCCGTAACGTTGTTGAAGGAAATCCAGGTCGGATAGACTCGCCTCAACTCTTCTCGCAGCTCAGCCACCGCGTCAGGAGTCGCCTCTTGCAGTGCAAGAAAGGAAGCTCCTTGCAAGACCTTATCGCGGATATTCTTTATTTCCTGCACCATCACCTTTCGCCTCTGTTCAAAGCGGGCAAGTTTTTGTTCTTCTTCAGATATTGTCGATGGTTCAATGTTGTCTCTCAGACAGCCTCTTTTAAAGGCAGACATAGCGCGTGAAAGGCTACTAGTGAGGTTTGTAACACACTCCTCTACACTGTTGATGAGATAGGTAAATCTCATGCACATTGCCGACCCATCTCTTTCTACGCTCCTGAGCTGCTTCAACTGCTCGAGAGCCGATCTATAGTGCGCTAGGCTTTCATTTTCAATTTTTTTCTTAGCATTAGCTAAAGCGTGATCGATGCTCTTACCCTCCTCTAGAGCCTGTTCGGTAAGCGGGGTGAGACAGCAATGTACGATCGCATTTATGGGTGCATAGCTGAGCGCATAGCTACTGAGCGTTTTAAACTGCGCTGGAGTGAGAAAGTCTGGGGTTTCTCCTGCTAGACACTTTGAGAAATAGTCTATTAATTCCGGCTCGTTTTTATTTTGACGCTCTACCGGTAAATAAATATTGTAATAAAACCCACTCACGTACCTTTCGCAATCAGCCATGAATGGCAGAGGTGCATCGACACTAATACATTTTTCTGGATGGATGTAGGTATCCAAGGCTTCGGGAGCGCCAAGCGCTAAAGTTGATGCGATAGTTACTGTAGTAATGCTTTGAACCAATGATGTCATATTACACAGAAATATCAAGAAGCTGATGGTTGGGGTTTTGTTTGATGGCGTACTGCTTTTCCCACTCTTCGCTAAAGAGGACCATTGGCCTGTCCAGCTTATCTTTCATAATCACGCAAGAAGAGGGCTTCTTAAAGGTGCTTAGATCGCCTACCAGCCAACCGCTACATTGGTAGGGAAGGCTGTTCAGAGACGTTTCAACGCCATATTCATCCCTCAGGCGATACTGCATCACCTCAAATTGCAGCTTGCCGACAGCAGCAAAGATCGTATCTCCGTACTCATCCAAAGGCCTTAGCAGCTGGATAGCTCCCTCTTCAGTGAGCTGCAGCACGCCTTTATCAAAGGATTTTCGCTTACCGATATCTTTAGGGGCAATTTTAGCAAAGGTTTCCGGCTGGAACTGCGGTAGCGGCTTAAAGTTAAACCCTCCCGTAATGGAGATGCTGTCGCCCACAGAGAAGACGCCCGGATTGATCACGCCGATCACATCTCCGGCATAGGCGGTGTCGAGCGTACTGCGCTCCCCTGCCACCATCCCATGAGGTCTCGACAGGCGGATTTCACGGTCCAGGCGATGGTGCTTAACCACCACGTCGCGGTCAAAACGGCCAGAGCAGATGCGTAAAAACGCCATGCTGTCGCGATGTCTTTTGTCCATGTTCGCCTGCAGCTTGAACACATAGGCGCTAAAGGGTGCCTTGACAGGATCGATCAGCAGGTCAGAGCCATCGGCTTTAAGAGCT
>JAFEGS010000177.1 GCA_018239705.1 Verrucomicrobiota bacterium
ACAGATCTCTTACACTGGCGGGTTTGTTACATCCTTTGGCTGGACAATACGTACCTCCCATACTGACAAACCAATTGTGAATTTTTACTTGGTCAAAAATATGTCCACATGTTTTGAGTTCTACGGGATGATCCGTCCAATTATTGGAAATTGCGCACTTCAGATATGATTGACAAATTTTATGAGTAGTATTTCCAATAGTATTGACTTCATTTGGATTACCATTCTTTTCTTCTTGGATTGTGAGTGGACTAACGGAAGGTTTAAGAGGCGGTATTAGGTGTGTAAGAGAAGGACCTGACATGAAAAATTCCTTTGATTTAATTTGTTATGTAGATCAAATGTAGCATATCTGTGAAAATGAAATCAATGCCATTTTCTGGCTCTTGTGAGTTAAAATAAATATAGACAAATTAAAGTAAATTATTTATAATATTGATAAATTTAATTTTATGAGAATGTATGGTTCAGTCTACTAATTTCAATCAACTTGATCTGTTTTCAACCTATTCTCCAATGCAAGTAATAGAATCATCTATAAATAAAAATTTTTCTAATAATAAAGTTGTAAGAACTATATTAAGAATTAATCTTAATATGAAATTACCTGAAAAATCATTAAGTTCAGACATAATCAAAATCAGTCCTCAAAATGAGACTATTCCTATGGATGAGATCAATGTGCTGACGCAGGAAGAACTGAACGACTGTCTCGACAATGCAAGGGATCCAGCATCAGCCGATAGATTTCAAAGACTACTCAAGGCATTTACCTATATCCCGCATGAACAGCCCTATAGGGCATTATGGGTACAGCTTCCAGATGATTCTTATATGTACCTTACTGTCGAAGAATCTACCTATTACTCACAATGTTTTAAAGAGGAAGATCAACATCCAGGAAGGAACTGTCCTACAAATCAAAGCTACTACTACGTCAATGCATACACCCACAACAACAGAAAAAAGCTATACTTCCAGATACGACTTAATAAAGAGTGCAGCAACGCTGAAATAGTCCATATACAATCCGGTGGTAAAATTACTGGAACTGAGGTTAAAGGAATCTGCATGAGAGTCCTTAATTATATTCGACCTGAAATCTGTGTGCTTTATGACGATTCCAAAATTGTAAATAAAGATAAGAAAAAATATATGCGCCTTTATATGCCCATTGTGAGCGAATCCCCAAAAACCTGGTATTCAGGGGAGAACTTTCAAGTGTGCAATATAGACCAGAATAGGTCTCTTCAATTCAAAGGTAAAGAAATTCCTTGTCAAGAGTTTGAAAGGTATTCTTGGGCAGTTGAAACAATACGATGTACAAAAATGGCAACAATATTTGTACATGAAAATCGTAAAGTCCCCAAAAGATTTTTACCATACCTCACTGATGAACAAAAGCAAAATTTTAACAACATCACTGTTCACGATGTTGGCAAAGCAATATTTCAGAAATTAAAAGAAGTCAACTTCGCTGAAAAAAGCAAAGCGAGCCATGATTTTTCCTTTTTCTATGATAAATACGTAGCAACGACAGACATTTATCATATCCCACAGCATTACTGTGAGGCATTGCATGTGCTAGACAGCAGCAAAATTTGGATCCAGCTAAATAACCCTCTTAGGTCATAAACTTTCTCTTCTACCAAAGTACGCGAATGTGGTAAAACGTGTCGGTAAAAAGGGGTAGGGTATGACAGACCATTGGAATCAACTCGTGGAACGGCCAAATATTTGGAAAGCACCGCTCAGGCCGTCACCGGAAGATATAACCCATTTTCAGAGCCAGCTCTTACCCGGTTCTCGCACTCTGCTGCTCGGGGTGACATCAGAGCTACAGCCATTTGCACAGGTTGCTGTAGACAACAATCGTAAAGCTGTTGAAGCAAACCCAGGACTTGCCATTTTCGCTGATTGGGCTGATTTGCCTTTTGAAGCAGAGTTTGATGCAGTGATTGGTGATGGCTGCTTAAATATATTCCAGGGCACGCCTGAGCTTTTTTTTCAGCAGATGAAAAAGGTATTAAAAAGGCCCGGAAGGCTTATCCTGCGCATTTTTACTGCTCCAGAAGAGAGAGAGGAGGTACAGGATGTGCTGCAGGCAAAAGAGCAGATGGGCTTTGATGCGTTCCAGCTGCGGGTGACCAATGCGCTTGCAAACCCCTTCGTGTCAGTGCAAGAGCGCTGCAGGGCAATAAAACCGGTCTGGGATCACCCTAACTTAGAGATCTACCAAGGTTCAAACCTTGTCTATTACCATCCCAAAATATCGCAGCTCCCGCCTTTTGACGCTATCCGGTGGAGCTCGTCATACGAGCTTGCTGAGCGGTGCCCTATTGTCACTTGGTACTTCTAAACGCGACAAATAAATTCTTCAAATTTGCCATTAGCTGCCACCGGAATTCTCGTGTCAAAATAGGTAAAACAGAGCTGAAAAGGATAACCCAAGGCTTTTTGGATGGTGGTGCGTAGCTTAGCCTCTTCAGCTCCTGTAAGAGCTCGGGCTGCCACTAAACGCACCTCTATGGTTTCTAGCTGCTGCTGGATCAGCTGATACTGCTGGATGGGGGCAATTTCACGAAAGCTCGTAAAGCCTGTAAGAGGCCAATGCCTTTTGCCGTCTGGCATCACAATCAGGTTGCGCTCACGCCCTCCTATTTTTTTTAGTGTGAGTGATCCTCGTCCGCAGGGGCATGCTTCACCCACTTCTGCGTAATCTCCGATATCATAGCGAATAAGTGGTGTGGCAAAATTATGTAAATCGGTGATGACCACGCGCCCTGTCTCTGAAGGTGCACAGGCTGTGCCATTCTCGCGTACTACCTCAACAATCAAGTTTTCTACAGAAACATGATATAAACCGCTGAGAGGGCACTCTATAGCAATTACACCAACCTCTTGAGACGAATAGAGATCTTCTACTTTCGCTGTAAAGGCCGTAGAGGCTGCCAGGCGGTTCTCGGTAGAGAGCGTCTCTCCTATTGTCCGGATATGCTGCAGCTCTGTGAAGGAAATGGCATGTGTCAGACAATGCTCTGTCAATGCTTTGAGCATATTGGGATAGATGAGGAGGTTATCTGGTGCAAATTCATCTATCCATTGAGCTAGCTGCCCAATATCGGTGGTAATTGGAAGTGCCAGGGAATCGCCTGTTTTGTATAAAAGATGTGCTGGCGGCCCCCAGCTCTTCTGGTGTGTATAGGCAGTCACTTGGGGACGAATAACGCAGAGGCGTTTACTGAAATCTCGTTTATGCCAAAGATGGTCTTGTAGGTTGGCAGCAAACCAATTGAGCTGGTTCAGGCCGGTTTTTCTGACCACAACGGGCTCGCCCGTGGAACCAGATGTTTGGGTTGTATAGACAGCGCCATGATTTTGAGGCACTACACTGCAATAAAAGGTATCGCCTGCTGCCTGCAGCATACGGCGCGACAATGGGGGAAGTCGAAGGAAGCCTTCAGCTGTTGAAAGGTCGTGAGCAGAGAGTCCTGCTTGCTGTACTCGATGTGCAAAGAACGGGCTGTGAGCGATGCAGTGTGCTACG
>JAFEGS010000178.1 GCA_018239705.1 Verrucomicrobiota bacterium
CAGGAGATTTCCGCTCACTCTCGATCATCACAGAAAAGCTCCTTTCAGAATTTAACGAGCAGCACTGTACTGATACGTGGAGGCTAAATGCTATTATCGCTGGTAACCATGGTGGACAAAGCAAAGTACTTTGGGAAACGCTCTGTCAGCGGATTGAAAAATGTGTTGAAGTATCAAATAGATTAAAATTAGTTAACTATCTAGAGCCAGCACTTAACAATGAACTCGATTTAGAGCATATAGTAGATATATGCAAACAAGTGCATAGACACCTTTCTGGTGGCGGAAAACTTGGCATGGTAACACTTCTTTTGAAAAATGGATGGAAGCGCGTAATTCAGACCTGTCGAGTACGTACGGGAGAGCCTCACCGCCCTGAACATTTCGAAGCACTTCGTCTACAGGCTGAACTACAGATAGCACGAAGAGAGCTTGCATCTCTATGGAACACCCTCATTCTTACACATGGTGGCTCTGCATTTGAAGCTATGGGGCAATATCCAGAAGAAGCATGTCTTGCCATCGTACCTGAGATACGGCGCAGTCTTGAATGGCATCCAAAAATATGGCTTCCCCTATTACATGGTCTGCTTGATGAAGGGTTGGACTGGTCTTTGCTAGAGGCCCGAGTACCACGCAAAGAACATTCCGACGCCTCATATGCACAAATCAAGCAGATCGCAACCGAGTTTCTTCCTGACATCTTATCTGCAGAGCTATCTCGTAGACAAATGCGTGAAATCGATGCTACTCTCTTAAGTCTAGAAGAAATTTTTGGAAAAATACCTTCCATACTTGGAAGCCAATTTCTACAGGCCGTTAAGGAAAGGAATCGCGAAGAATATAAAGTACTATTTGGACGATTTCTGCAGCTAAAAAGCCTTCAACCTATATATGAAAAACGGCACTCTCTTCTTCTTCGGATAGCAGCAGTTGTTCCCGATTGGGCAGAAAAAATGCGAAACCGTATTGCACCACATGACGGTAATGAGCCTCAAGGAGACCTTGCAGCTGCTTGGCGATTCTTGCGCCTATCATCAGAACTCAGTCGCAGACAGAACGAAGATATATCAGCCCTACAACAGTCACTGGAAAAATGTCGAAAGTGTATCCGTCACACAACTATAGAGCTTATAGAGAACCTTGCATGGGGTCGCCAAATTGAGATCGTTCAATCAAAACCACACCTACAGCAAGCTCTCGCAGGATGGCTTGAGCAGCAACGTCGCTTAAATTCAACACGTATAAAATCGGTTCAGAAAAAACTAAAAGAGGCAGCTCAGCGGTCACTTGCTAAGTGCATAGAGGCAGTTCCTGTCTGGATTATGCCTATTAGTTCTGTTGTGGACCATTTTGACCCCTCAGAGGTCGCCTTCGATGTAGTAATTATTGATGAAGCTAGCCAAGCAAACCTGATGGCACTTATTCCTATGTATATGGCGAAATCTGCGATTATTGTTGGAGATCATGAGCAGACAACACCTGAAGCTGTGGGAACAAGCCAAGAGCCAATCCAAAACCTCATTGACGTGCACCTCCAGGGCATCCCCAACTGTGAACTATTTGATCTTTTGACTTCGGCGTACGACCTAGCTCGGAGAAGCTTTGGGCAAACGATATTGCTGACAGAGCACTTTCGATGCGTTCCAGAAATTATTGGATTTTCAAATAATTTATCGTATGACGGTCAAATACGCCCACTACGGGAAGAGTCTTCCACCCTTTTGAAACCAGCTACAGTAGCCTACCGAGTTCAAGGTGTTGCTCATAAGAAACAAAATGAAGTTGAAGCTGACGCTATTGTACGCCTAATTGTAGCAATGACCAAGCACCCCTCTTACGAAGAGGCAACGATAGGAGTTATTACGCTCCTTGGAGAGGACCAAGCGCGGCTTATTGATACAAAGCTACGAGCAGCTCTACCTGCAAGTGAATATCTAGCGAGACGTATCGTAGCAGGCAATTCCCCACAGTTTCAAGGCGATGAACGTGATGTCATTTTTCTTTCACTTGTTGATAGCATGGGTGAAGATGAATTTGGCTTTCTCACCAAAAAGGGCGAAGGGGCATACAGCGCAAATAAGAAACGATTTAATGTCGCTGCAAGCCGTGCCAGAAACCAACTTTGGGTTGTGCACTCCATGGATCCCAATACCCATCTACACCCTACTGACATTCGCAGAGAACTCATTTTATACGCTCATAACCCAAGTTCTGCAATCGATGGAATTCAGTCTGAAACCGCTAAAGCAGACTCCATTTTTGAGGTTCGCGTAATGGAGATGCTGTCTCAGCAAGGGTATCGCGTGAAAGCCCAATGGAAAGTGGGATATTTCCGTATTGACATCGTGGTTGAAGGCACAAAAAAACGCCTTGCTGTTGAATGTGACGGGGATAGATGGCATGGCCCAGAGAAGCGTGACGAGGATTTAGAGCGCCAAGCAGTGTTAGAGCGTCTTGGATGGAAATTTGTTCGTATTCGTGGCACCTGCTTTTTCCTCGACCCTATTAAGGCAATGAAACCAGTGTTTGCCACGCTAGAAGAGATGGGGATCGAACGCCTTGGCCCAGAAGATGGGATGCAGCGGGTTGCTGACAAAACTTTGATTAAGGAGCTCGAAGAGCTCGCCTGGCCTGTAGAGAGTAGCAAAAGTACGCCTAATGATGATGACAGCAGTGAGAACGTATATAGCAAGAATGCTGATTGAGCGTGGAACCCTGTTGTAAGGATAAGATTAATGAATAATCAATCTTCTCAAGGCTCTGGTGAAATAAATGACACTCTCATAAGCCTTGATAAATCACACTACGTCCTCGGAAGCAGATGTGCTAAGGCTCTATACTTAGACCATTACTCACCTACATTACGTTCTGAGCCTACATCTCAAGACAGAAAAACTCGAGCTGCAGGAAAAATAGTGGGAGAGGCTGCAAGAACACAATTCCCAAACGGCCTACTGATCGAGAGCTTTAACAACGAAGAAGCATTGCGCAAGACACAGCAAGCAATGGACGAAGGCGCTCTAACACTTTTTGAGGGTGCGTTTCGCTATAATAATGTCTTTATACGTGTAGACATCCTATCGAGAAGCTCGGTAGATGTAGCGTGGGATTTTTATGAAGTAAAGGCCACTACCTACAAAGATCCCACTAAAGAGGATAAACAAAAATTTAGATGTGATATAGCACTGCAGGTTTGGGTATTACAGAAATTAAAAATCCCCTTAGGCAAGATCTCACTAATGCATCTGAATAGAGAATGTCGACATCCTCATCTAGAAAACCTTTTCGCTTATCAAGACTACTCAGATGAAATCAGTAATGAACTTCCGCACATCGAAGAGCATTTGTATGACCTTCGAAAAGTCCTAGAGGCATCATCAGTGCCTCAGCAAAGCATTAGCCCACATTGTGAAAAGCCACATGCATGCCCATTTGAGGCATACTGTAAAAAGGATATTCCGGAACTAAGCATTTTCAACATTCCAAGAAATACCAAAAAGTGGGAGCAATACAATCAGGGAATTATCTCCATAGA
>JAFEGS010000179.1 GCA_018239705.1 Verrucomicrobiota bacterium
GGCAGTAGACTCTTCAGCAATGGTCTGGGCATGGGGGTAGCATTGGTATACTTGGCGATTGAGTTTTTGCATACACTGGATCGCTCCAAGATTTTCATGGCCCCCATAGATGTTGGACATCCAAGCACCGGGGCCTTTTGAAAAGTCGAGGTAGAGCATTGAAGAGACCGCATCGATGCGAAGCCCATCGATATGGTATTTTTCAAACCAGAAAAGTGCGTTGCTTATGAGAAAGCTCTGCACCTGAGGATGGTCGTAATTGAAAAGAAAGGTGTTCCAGTCCGGCTGCATTCTTCTGCGGCTATCCGGATGCTCATAGAGGTGTGTACCATCGTAGTAGGCCAGGCCATGTACATCAGTTGGAAAATGGGAGGGCACCCAGTCTAAAATCACGGCGATACCGGCTGTGTGGAGGGAATCTATGAGATACATAAACTCCTGAGGCGTCCCATAGCGACTCGACGGGGCAAAATATCCGCAGGTTTGATACCCCCAAGAGCCGTAGAAGGGATGCTCCATTACCGGCAAGAACTCCACATGGGTAAAGCCCATATCGCGCAGATATTGTGGGAGCATCTGTGCAAGTTCCAGGTAGGTAAGTGGCCTATTTTGTTCTTCAGGAACACGCCTCCATGAGGGGTGATGTATTTCATAAATAGCCATAGGGGAGGTAAGGTCATTGGATGGCCGTCGCGTGTTTTGCCAGTTAAAGCTTAGATCCCACACAATGGAGGCTGTTCCCGGAGGTGCTTCCCAGAAGGTAGCAAAGGGATCGCCCTTGTCCATTGCATACTGTCCATCGTGAGACACCACGTGGTATTTATATTTATCCCCCCGTTTTACCTCCCGGACAAAGCCTTCCCAGATACCAACGCTTTTGTCTTCCAGGTGCAGCTTGTTTTGAGACGGCTGCCAATGATTAAAGTCGCCAATGACCGATACCGATTTGGCATTTGGGGCCCACAGGGCGAAGTGGCAGCCCTTATCACCATCTAAATGAGCGCCCAGCAAGTTATAAAGAGAGTAGTTTGTTCCCTCCTTGAATAGCCATGCATCGTAGGAACTAAAGCTCACAACTACTCCTTTAATAAAAACAGAAGTCCTTTAAAGGCCGTCATGGCCCATTCCGGACGAACATTCAGCTCATACACCGTCTCATAGAGCGCTTTTTCTAAAGTCAGGACGTTCAAAAGATAGTCTAGATCTTTTTGACTGCTTGGAAGCAGGCGAAAGGGGGCTGTTTGAACTGTTTCCAGGTAGGATTGTATAAAGAGGGCTTTTGTCTCTTCATACCACTTGATTGCCCACGGCTCTACTTTTGCGACCATATCAGGAGTCATCGTACTGTGCGTAAGAAGAGCCCTGTAGAGAGCATAATGGAATGATCGGAGCATGCCGGCTACATCTCTTAAGGGGGATCGTTTGTGCAACCTGTGGGAGAGTGATCGCATAGGCTCTCCCTCAAAATCAATAACTACAAAATCTTTACCGGTATAGAGGAGCTGTCCTAAGTGATAATCTCCGTGGATGCGACACTTCATTGCGTCTATCGGATTGATAATAATTCTTTTAAAATAGTCGAGTAGCTGCTCATGTTTATCCAGCACCCGGGCAGATAGCTCTAAGAGGGTGTCATTCATCAAAGGCATCTTTTTCTTGATAAGCGCAAACGCCTCTTTTGCCATTTTTCTCATCTCCTGATAGAGAGATCTCTGGTAGAGCATGGTGAAGGCTTCCGGTTTGAAGTCCCTATGTTCGCCGGAAGCAAGCGCTATGTGCAGCTGAGCTGTTCTCTCAGCTATCAGTTTCACTCCATTGAAAAATCTTGACCCGATAAGCTCTTTTAGGTCGGCCTTATCAATGTTTTGGTGTGACAATACGCGCTCATAGAATTGGCTGAGGTTGTCCAATGTAAAACTCCACGCCGTGCCCTCGTTTGGAGTATAGGTCTCTAATAAACCAATAGTGCTTATCTCACCTTGTAATTTCTTGTAGGCTAGAGATCCTACGAAGGCGGGGCAATATGAAAAATGGGCCTCGTCGGTAAGATAACAACACATTTGCACTTCCGGGTGAATGCCCTCTTCTATTCTTCTAAACAATTTAAAAAAGAATTTTTCTCCGTAGAGAAGCGCTGAATTGGACTGTTCAACGGAAAGAATACGTGAGGAGGCAGCACAAGCAAGTATCTCTTTTTTAAAACGGCTATTTATGTGAGAGACAATGGTATAGCCATTAGTGTGTACCTTGCGGTTATGTGCAAGTCGCAATATGAGGGCTTTACGAAAGGACTCATCATAAATTGCATCATAAAGAAGGCCCTCCTGAGCATCAACTTTAACCGATGCGATGGGATTGGTCTGGGTTGCCTTTGCTTCACTGACAAAGGAAATGGGGATGAGATATCTATCAGGCCACTCTATCCCGTACAAAAAGACCTCCACGATGCAGAGCATTGAGTTTGCCATGGGAATCGTAGCAGTGATTTTAACTAATTGAACAGTAAGTGCCTTGTGCTCAAACCAGCGCGATTTTACAAGAAATCTCGGCAGTATCGATTTCTCTAATACCTTCTTTGCTCTACCCGTGAATACATTTTGCCATTTCTGCTGTACGATAAGTTGCGGGGTTTCTACCTCCAGGTCGTGCGTCGTAGAGGCTGTGCTTCGGTGTAGGGAGAGCCAAAAATAGCCATAGGGTCCAAAAGTCATGGTGTAGGGATCTTCCTCAATGGGAGGGAAGCTGCTGTTATGAAAAAGCTCTTGTGGTGTGTGCGCCGCATATTTTGAAAGATCGAGCAGAGCTGCCTGGCTAAATCGCGATAAATTTGCTGCAACGAGGATGATTTCATCTCCCACTTTGAGCGTAAAGGCTAAAATTTTTGAGTTGTCCACGGTGACAAATTCAAGCGTGCCTGATCCAAAGGCTTTGTGGTTCTTACGAACCGTGAGCATATTCCGGATCCACCAGAGTAGAGATGAGGGACTCTGCTCCTGATTTTCCACATTGACCAGTGTATAGTGATAGACCGGGTCAATGATGAGGGGAAGGTAGAGTTTTTGAGGATTGGCATTTGAAAAGCCTGCATTTTTATCTCCACTCCACTGCATGGGCGTTCTTACACCATTGCGATCCCCCAAGTAGTAGTTGTCGCCCATGCCAATTTCATCCCCATAATAGATGGCAGGGGTGCCGGGAAGAGAAAAGAGGAGCGTAAAGAGTAATTCGATTTTATTGCGATCATTGTCTAGAAGGGGAGAAAGGCGCCTTCGTATCCCTAAATTGATCCTGGCTTTTGGGTCTCTCGCATAGATGTGGTACATATAGTCGCGCTCTTCATCAGAGACCATCTCCAGTGTAAGTTCGTCGTGGTTTCTCAAAAACATGATCCACTGACCGGTCTCAGGGGGTAGAGGCGTCTGGTCTAAGATGTCCATGATGGAAAAGCGGTCTTCCATATGAATGGCCATGAATAGTCTTGGCATAACGGGGAAATGAAAGGCCATCT
>JAFEGS010000017.1 GCA_018239705.1 Verrucomicrobiota bacterium
GGCTGTAAAAAAAGGGGTATCGAAGAGCCTGCAGCTTGTAGACGATGAGCGTGTAGCGCTTGAGTTGCAGCTAGACGAGATTACAGGTCTTCCTCATTGCTAGCCTCTTGTGTTTCCATAAGAGCAGATAGATCTCTGTCTGTATGTTTTGGCAGACGAGCCCTGCGGTCTTTAATGCTCTCTTTTGCTTTCAGGCGGAAGATGATCGGCACTCCGACAAAGCCAAAGGTATCTCTGAGGTTATTGACAAGGTATCTCTTGTAGCTTTCTTCCATGAGGAGTGGAGAGTTGACAAAGAGGACAAAGTGTGGGGGAGCAATACCTACCTGGGCCATGTAGTAGACGCGTAGCCTCTTGCCTCCAATGACAGAGGGGTGTGTCTTTTGCATGGCTGCAATAAGGCATTTGTTGAGCTGGCCTGTAGTGATGCGCTGCTGCATACCTGCAGCCACTTTTTGTATTTCCGGATAGATCTTTTCGAGGTTTCGGCCAGTAGCAGCAGAGATGCAGAGCTTTGGGCAGTGTCTGAGAAAAGGCACTTCCATTTCCATGTGCTTGTAGACATGTTCCATACGAAAGCCTTGTGTCAGGTCCCACTTGTTGAAGAGCACTATACAGCCCTTTTTTGCCTCTTCGATAGCTTTGGCAATTTTCTTCTCTTCTGTAGTAAGCCCTTGCGTAGCATCGACAATCAGAAGGCAGACCTCTGAGCGCTCGATGGCCTGCTCTGTGCGAATAAAGGCAAATTTTTCTACCACATCGAGCTCTTTGTGTCTTCTGCGAATTCCGGCAGTATCGATGAAGGTGTAGAGGGTATCGTCAAACGAGACGCGGCTGTCGATGCTGTCTCGAGTGGTGCCGGCAATAGGGCTTACGATGCAGCGCTCTTCACCCAGTAGGGAGTTAATAAGGGTCGATTTACCTACATTGGTTCTTCCTACAATGGCCACCTTGATGGAGCCGTCCTCTTCTTGCTCGGTATCTGATCTCGTGGGAATGTCGGTAAGGGCTGCCTCTAGCAGTTCTGCAATCTGGAAGTTATGTGTTGCTGAGACGCCAATTACTCGCTCAATACCAAGCGAGGCAAAGGTGTAGGCGAGGTGCTGCATTGAAAGAGCGTCAATTTTGTTGACTGCAAGACAGAGAGGTTTTTTTGATCGGTGCAGGATAGTAGCGATGTCTCTATCGATATCTTGGGGTCCTGAGACGCCGTCGACAACCATGATGATGGAATCGGCCTCTTCGATTGCGATCTCAGCTTGTCGCCTGATTTCTTCGTGGAACAGGACTTCTTTTTTGGTGTCGATACCGCCTGTATCAATGATTTCAAAGGGAAACCCAAAGCTTTCCGTTTGTGCGTACTGGCGATCGCGAGTGATCCCTTCTGCATCATCTACAATTGCAATTCTCTTTTTGCAGATGGCGTTAAACAGGGCAGATTTTCCGACGTTGGGTCTACCAACAATAGCTACTTTAGTAAGTTGAGACATGGCACACAAAATTTGTAAAAGCAAAAATTATATCATAAAACGAGATTTATCCCCATGCATTTAAAAGCTGTGCAAAAATAGCCTGTTGCTAATAATGGAAAGCTATCTCAAAAAACCTTAAGGGTACATATGCACTTAGTATCTCGTTTGATAGATAGTGAATTAGATCCTGTTGTGAATGAAAATGTCCCTCTACAAATACCCACACAAACAACTGGATACATGGGACGAGCGTGGGAGTGGCTCAAGTCTCAACCCACAGAGGGCTTTTTGAGGGGTGTATTTGGGACTGCAAGTGCTGTTGCAACAACTGTTCTGGGCTGCATTACAGTGCGGCAATTCTGCCAAGATTCTTTTTATCATTCTCGAGGGACACTTGAGGGAGCTCTTCTTGGAATGTCCATTACGGTTTTGACCGGATGTCTGCTGCCAACCCACGTTGGCACCTATGTAGCCGATTGGCTCTCACGCTGGTCTTTCGAGGTTCTGCAAGTCTTCACACAGCTCTATCTCAATGCGGGATGGCCTATTGACGGCAAAGGCCTGTGGAATACCCAGAAAAGCCCTTTATCAGTGAAAGAGTCAGGGATGCTCTTTTTTTCCGCGCTCTCTTCTTCTCTGGCTCTTATATCGATGAGACCTATTGTATTTCCTCCTGAGGATATCCAGGAAGCGAATATTCAGATCGAAAATATCGATGATTATTTAGAGCAGGATCCGGAGCCTGTTGCCCTATGGGAAAGTGGCCGGAGAGACACAAAGCAATTCATCATCGAACAGGCTCTTAAAGCAGTCCCTGGTATACTCCTGACCGTTTTGCAGAAGACAGATGTGCTGCAGGATCCCGAATGGCTCTTTCTGGGCTACTACTTGACTGGTCATTGTGGAGGGGTTGTCATTGCAAAAATATACCAGATTATGAAAGATCACGTACTTGGAAACTGTCTTTCGAAGAGACATATCGTTGATCTCATCGACAAAATAGGGCATATCTCTTTGGTAACGACCATTGGCCTCTTTTTTGGATTGACAGATAGCACGACCTTCCTTGCGCTAGGCGCTATTTCCGGGATGTTGAAAATGGTAGCACTGCGCAAATTCGAACATCTGAGAGCAAATAGTGAGCAGGTGGAGCCATTTACCTGGATGCGCGTGGATAATATAGCAAAGGGCACGCTACTTGCCCTCACGCTTGTCTGGTATATCGCCGGCATGACAGATAGTAATATGACCGGCGCAGATTATGCTAATATTATTGCTTATTTTGCATCGACAGTAGCGAGTTATATATTAACTCGCCATCTTGCATCAGAATTTGTTCCAAGGCAAAACAGCACACTATTTAATACGTTGCGGTTTTACTTTGTTGATTACACAGAAATGCTTATTGTGCCCTACATGTTCATAAGGACAGCACAGGGAATTAGTGATGAAAGTAACGATCCGCGGGCCCTTGTGATTGCAGAAAATCTCATGGCATGGATCTCTTTTGGCCTTGCAACAGGCAATAATCGGGCGTTGAATGGTATCAGAAATAGTCGATCACCAAATGAGATGTCCGAGCTTGCGCTCTATGTTGGATGGTCCATTTTGTCGAGCCAGCAAATTAGATAAACATAGAATCGGAGGTAATATGAGTCAGTATACGGCAGTAGGTAATGCGTACGATGATGATAGTTTTTTTGATGCAACCAGTGAAATTGGAGAGAGCACGTATTTAGGCGACGCAGTCAATGATGATGAACCAAACCCGGGCTTCTGTAGCTGTTTTGGTCGATTATGGCAAAGAATAATGCCCGCACAGTATGATATGAAAACAATGGCAATACGAGGGTTCTTTGCAGTAACAGGACTTACATCACTCGTTGTGTGCGGCTTACTTGCAAAGATGAATTTTCAGCAAAACGAGAACTTTGCAAACAGATCTATGGGGTATGGAGTGGGCTTAGGGCTATCTGCCACGGTGCTTACTGGAAGTGTGCTTCCATCAGATCCGGCTACTATATTTGCAGATTGGCTTTCGAGATGGTCCTATGAGGGCCTTCAGATACTCATTCAGTTTTACCTCAATGCAGGATGTCCTATTGATGGTAATGGACTTTGGAATACAACAGTTGTGCCACCTGCGGTAAAAGAACTATCAGAGATGCTTTTTGGAGGAGTTTCTTCTGCCATTGCTCTATTGTCACTCAGAACATTCCTTTTTCCAAACAGAGAGAGCAGTTCTACCCAAGTTGAAGATGTAACTCACGACTACGAGCCGTCTCAAATCAGGCAAGATCCCCCACCAATGCCACTTTTTCTTGAAAGCGGGCTAAAAGACCACAAAGTGCTTGGCTTAGAGCAGGGCCTTAAAATAGCTGCAGGAATTACCTTAATCACTTTGGAAAAAACTGGCTGGGTTGCAGCTCCCGCGCTCTTCTATTTGGGTACCTACCTCTTAGGCCATGTTGGTGGAGTGCTTGCAGGAAAGGCATGGACTGTGCTTGAGGATACGGTACTTAACAACTGTATGCAAAAAAATGAGAAGTGGCTTGATCCGGCTAGAAAGCTTGGATACCTGATCAGAATTGCAAGTTATGGACTCTTTTTTAGCTCCACCAGGGAGATTTCATTTGCCATATTGGGGGCTATTGGGGGAATTTCAAAAATGGTTGCCCTCAAGAAATTTGAGCGTCTTTCAGTAAATAATGTGAAGGTAGCGCCTTTTCAGCTTGCGCGCTGTGATAACATTCCTAAGGGACTGCTTGGCGGGCTTTTCTTAGCCTGGTACATCTCAGGTATGACAGATATTGGCCTTGCATGGTACGACTATGCAAATCTTATCGGCTACTTGACAACAGCATTAGCCAGCTATCCCCTCACTCGCTACCTTGCTACTCATTTCCACCCACGACAGCACACGACGCTCTATAATAGCGCTCGCTTTTATGGTGTAGACCACGATCAGGTGCTTATCCTGCCCTTTATGCTTATTAGAGCTACGCAAAATATAGGAGATGATGCGAAAAATCCCCTCGTACTGAGAATAGCACTCGATTTTATTGCGTGGCTCTCCCTTGGTACAGCAGCCGGCAACAACAGAGCGCTTATGGGCGTAAGAGGAGAGACCTCTCCAAATGACATGTCCTCGCTTGCTCTTCTTACTGCGTGGTTCATCCTAGGCAGTATGGGTCGGATTAGATAATTATTATTTGAAAAAATCTTCCCGTTGTGTTATTTCTAAAAATAGCACAACAAAAGTAACTATTTACCTCTCTTGTGGGTAGATAGTTACTATTAATAAGGGAGGATGTGTCATGAAATATATAATCGCAATTACACTTTGTTCAATGCAACTCGCATTTCACTATGGACCAGATCCAGTGAAAGAATTCAACGAAGATCCTGTGGCTGAATATACACAACAAGCTTAAAGACATGTGCCCGATGCTTTTCGGCATCGGGCCTTAATTAATACTGACACGAAGGTGGGTTGGGGTGACCAACATCATCAGGGCCGATATTCAATAGCATTCGTATGATATCCATCTGATGTCTAAAGCCTTCAGCTTTATCGGTACTATCTCTCCAGAAGCGTTCTTCATCTGCCGAGATATCTTCGATGTCTGCCGGGGTGTCTAGAATGCGAGGGCGTATATACATAATGATATTGCGCTTCTGCGTCGTAATAACTTTTTGGCTAAAGAAAAAGCCAATGATAGGAATCGATCCCAAAATCGGCATCTTTGTGACAATAGCTTCAGTTTGCGTGCTCAATATACCACTCATCATAAGATAGTAATTGGAGGGCATATGGACACGTGTTTTTGCCGTCGTCATATTCACTGTTGCAGGAGGTGCATTGTTTTGTCCCTGTGATGCTACCTGAACCTGGTTTGCGTTACTGATCTCTTCTTCGATAATCAAGGTAACCGTGTCGTTGGAGCTGATCAGAGGCGTTACTTTTAGCGATGTTCCGACATTCTGTGACTCATAGTTTGTCGAAACAGTGTTACTAATAGTAGATGTGGTTGCGTTAACGATCGACTGGCCTTTGATAGGAATCTGCTGTCCTACAAAGATTTCAGCCGGTACGTTGTGTTCTGTAACGATCTTTGGATTGAGGATGATCCTCGTATCATCATTTGCTTGCAAGGCCTGAACAAAGGCAGCTCCTGCAATAAAGCCGGTGCCATTGAACTTAATCTTTCTTCCAATAGCTGTTGCAGAAAATCCTTCGTTGATAGGTATCGGTGTGAGTACCTGCGGACATCCTACGGTAGGAGTTGTTGAGCATCCCGGGAAGGTGATGGCAGAAAGCGGCCCCGTGACAGGGCTGTTGAGTCCTGTAAGACCTACTTGACCTGCAAAATTTTTGCGCTGGAGTTTAGCTCCCCATTCCACACCAAAGTTGAGCGATTCCTGTAAGGAGGCATCGAGGACTAAGGCTTCAATCATTACCTGACGGACTTGTGTGTCTAGCTGTGCAATGAGATCTTTGACCTTTTGCAGCGTTGCTCGAGTTCCGGTAAATACAATCGAGTTATTCTCTTCTAAAACCTGCACGCTGCTTAACGTAACAGAAAGGTCGCTAGGTTGTGTTAGGGCACGTTGTGTAAGAGATCCCGGAGGTCCGGCAAGGCTAATGGCGATTGCCTGGAGCGCTTTTGCGATCTCTGTAGCTTTTCGAAACTGGAGTTTATGGATGAAAAACTGCGTCGATTCTACCTGGCCAAGAGGCAGCTCACTTGCAAAGACTCCGGTTTTTTGACCGAGAATTTTTTCCCTTTCAGCAGGGCTTAAGCCTTTTGTCATCAAAATATTGGTGATTTGCTGGTGTGACAGCTTAGCAAGCTGTTCGGCCTGAAGTCCCCTTGCCCGTAAGATAGCAGCCTTCTGTTCTGCAGTGAGTTGTTCGACCTCTTCCGGAGTAAGAGGTACAGGAGTTTCTCGTACTCTTTCAACTTCTGCGTGCTGTGCTTGGATCGCTTTTGCAGCCACTTCAGAGTTAAATTTCATCCCTTCGATATTGAGCGTGCCTGAAGTTGCCTGAGTGAGGTCAAGCGACTGGAGGATAGAGAGTGTTTTTTCAAGCAAAAAGGGTGTCGAGACGATAAAAATACTGTTGGAAGCGGTATAGGGGACTAAAACAAGCGGTTTATCACCGGCAAGCGGCGCCATAATACGTGCAACAACAGCGAGGAGTGTGGCTGGTGAGTTATTGAGGGCAACATACTGGCCAATCTCTAGACCACTCGTTGGTGCATCGAGCTTCTTTATAAGTTCTTGGATTTTGATGAGGTTTGCAGTAATGTCTGTGACTACAATGCTCAAATTCTCATCTACGACCTGCACGATAGCGTCAGCTGATGTCATAGAGGAAATTAAAGTAGAGACGCTTGAGGGGCTTACGTGAGCAAACTGATATACCAGGGTGGCGATATCAAGAGAGGTATCCTTTGTCCAAAGATTCGCAGGAGCTTTTAGCGTCTCATTTCTATGGATAACAAGGCTTTTCCCCTCCTCGAGAAGGAAATAACCGTGGATGCGTAAGTTTTGCAAAAGTGCAGCCATTACATTCTCAGGCGATGCCGGGACTTCTGATATAATTGTTACTGGAAACTGCAACTCTTGTGGATCGTAGATAAAATTGCGGCCTGTAAGTCTGCCGACAAAGCGTAAAAATTCAGTGATGTTCACATTATTGAAGTTGATCACTGAGCCTTGCTGCAAGGTAGTCACACTTGCTTCCGGAGCAGCTCCAGGAGCTGCTTCTGGTGTATTTCCATATTCCCCTGGGCCTATCGGTTGATTTTGTGCAGGGACATCATTAGCTGCTATATAGGTGCCTGCACGGGCAGGCTGGCCGAAATGCGAGATGCTATACAGCGATTTTGCTGCCGGCTTAGATGCTTCAGGGGCAGATGTCAATGAGCTACTGTACGCTAACTGAAGAGCGACGACACAGGTCAGAATTTTACACATGCGCATACGGTTCATTTGGTTTAAAGAAAATTATTGCTCTATAATAACGCCTGCGACCACTTATTTCAAAGAAGATTATTTTTTTTCCAGTAAAATTTATTGGAGAACGAGGGAAAAGAGGCTGAGAGCATGCTCTTCGCTGACAATTTCTGATTTTAATCGAAATTTTCGCAAAATAAGCTCTACCTGCGTTTGAGGAGGCAAATTGAGCACCTCTTTAAAGGATTCTTTTAGCAGATCTAAGACAATTTCACTTGCAAGGACCTCTGTATGGCCTAGCAAAAGAAAGCGATCATTTGGTTTATACTGTATGTGCCCATAGCGACACGACTGCAGCTCGCTGATGGCTTCTGTGACAATAGGTGTAATGCTCGTGCTGTGAGCGTCAGCATGCAGAAGTGTCCCATAGCCCTTTTGGAAGAACTCGAGAGAATGTGTACTTGTATCTATCACAACATAGCAGAGTGAAAAGGCGGCAGCAAAAAGATCTTTATCAATACGCTCAAAGAGTTTTTTTAAGAATTCAAGCGGGGAGAGCGCATAATTTGCGGTAAGTAATGTCCTGACGCATGTACTGAGCATAGATGAGAGAATAACCCCTTCAGCGCCCTTTTGCACTGATTCCGATATAAAAATGGCCTTTTTAGTACTGCTAAGATCAAGAAAATCATAATAGAGCCCGCTAAGGCCAATATCCTGCCTCTGAAGGTGGCCAATTTCAATGCCTTGCCATTCAGGGGGAGCAGATGGCAGTATAGCAGTCTGAAACCCTTCAAGCTTTTCAAATAGCTCGAGGAAGTAGTCAGAGCCATGTTTGTCCTTTTGAAAGGCCCCCGATTTGACATACTGGAGCAGATCGGCGATAAAATCGACCATATCGCTGTAGCGGTCTTCCGGCTGCGGCTGCAGAGCTTTATGCAAGATTTTTTGAAGGCCTTGCGGTGCAAGAGAGAGGACAATGCGGCCGTGTGAGATCCTACCGAGTGTCAGCTCGTAGGCGATAATCCCTAAAGAGTAGATATCGGACTGAAACGAAATATTGAGATAGCTTACATGCTGTTCCGGGCTCATGTAGATAGGTGTCCCAATGAGCATCTGCGGCTGTCCATTATCGACCGGTTTTTTTTGTGTGAGAAGGAGTGCAATACCGAAGTCAATGACTTTGACTTGGCCCTGGTCGTTGATAAGGATATTTTCCGGCTTGAGATCGCCGTGGATAATGCCATGTGCATGCAGATGGCAGATTGCATAGGCAATCTGCAGCAGAACTTCTAGAGAACGTTTAAGCGAAAAGGGCTGATGGGCAAGGATCTTTCTCAAGGAAATTCCTTTGACAAACTCCATAGCAATATAGAGCCCATTTTCCCATCTACCGTAGTCGTAGAGTTTAACAATATTGGGATGGTTTGCGAGGGCAATAACCTGAGCTTCGTTTAAAAAACGATTTACCATGTCCGGCTGAGAGAGGTATTTGGGTAGTAAGACCTTGACGATCACAGGCTCTTGTGTGAGTGGATCAGTACCCAAGTATAAAAGGCTCATCCCCCCTTTTGTGAGAAGACCTTCGATCTTGTATTTGCCGATTTGCTGAGGGATTGGAAATGGAGGCTCACTTGAAATCGGCTGGGGCAATTCCATGTTATGCTCCGATCTGAAGTACTCTCACTCCGATAGATTCTCCAATTTTGAGAATTTCACCACGGCCTACAATTTTTCCATTGACGACAAGGTTGACACCGCTTTCCGGTTCGATTTCGAGATCAAGTAAGTTGCCGGGTTGCAGCTCGAGTAGTTTTTGGGCAGAGAGAGATATCTGAGCGAGCTCAACTACAAGCGATAGTGGTATATCGTTTGCTGTAAGCGGCTTCGTGGGCATGAAGGCTGCTTCCTTTACCTTGGGAGCTTGCTTATTCTCTCCTGTACTCTCTTCGGTCTGCTCAGCTACCAGTTCGTC
>JAFEGS010000180.1 GCA_018239705.1 Verrucomicrobiota bacterium
CGTTGCCTTTCGAAAATACATTGTGACTCAAGAGATGCAACTTCAGAACTGTTTGACACGCCTCAAAGATTGGTGTGAGGGACGCCCCGTTGACACTGCCAAACTGCAGGAGAGGCTTCAAAAGATCATAAAAAAGTGCATAGTCAAAGACCTGGTGAAGGCTATTTATGATTTTGGCAATCTTTCTGAATTCAAACGCTTGTATGGTGATCTGCTTGATGTGTTTGCAACTTTTGAAAAGTCTTCACTCCCCATCCAGGAGCTCTTTGCTGCTCTAGAGAATCGGTGGATAGTAGGGGATTACGGGAACATTCAACCCTTTCAGACGATTATAGAGAGCTACAAAAGGACTATTTTTTCTACTAACAATAAGCCTCAGGTAATGGCACTGCAGTATGAAAAGGCGACGCTGACACCGTTTTGTACGGTGGAAGTGGAGCAATTCCTCGCAACAATTGCAAAAAAATTTCTTGAAAATGATAAATGCAAACCCCAGTTGGTTTCGATCCTTAAGAACTGTCTAGAGCGTTATCGACCCCTTGGACAGGGAACGATGTGCGAAAATATCAATCCAATGGCGTACACTAGGAGACGTACAACTGAGATCGAAGAGATAATCAGTGAATGTGGCACTGCTGATTCGAAAGAGAGAGTAGCCAAGGTTGTAGCATTTCTCGGCAAAAGCTCTTGGAATCAGGCTAGCTGTCTTAGAGAGCCCTCTGTAAACGTCATGCTGCTGTCTCAAATAGGTCTTGCCTCGTTCGAGCAATATAAAAAAGAGCTCACCTTCACACAATTAAAAGAGCAGGCTACCGTTGAAGTCTGTTATTCAGCTGATAGAAAAGAGTTGAATATGGAACAATTGGCTCAAAAAGTCTATGAGCAGCTCAAACGAATCATTGCTTCTGAGCAATTGACTCGCCAACAAATTTATTAACCTGAGAGGGGCCTATTCATGCTTGCTACTTTTTACTGTCCTTAACCAGCTGACGCTTCGTGAGCATGCTGTCCTGTGGTATAGACAAGTTCAGTGACGTTTTTTGTGGAAAGGATGACAGATTCTTGGTTGAATGCTTCTCCAAGGTTAAAAATAATTTCACGAAATTTTTTTATATCTACATGTTCTGGTTTTGCAACAAAAACTGAATATTTTGTTTTACAGCCACCATTTATTCACTTTTTTTAAATATAGTAGTCGCTTCATGAAAAGTTCTCATGAAGTAAAAATAGTATAATACATGTGCGTTATACTTCTGTTAAAAATTATTGTTTATATTACGAGTGTCAAATGCAGCTGGATCAAAATCGTTTTGGCGGGTATTATCCTTGCCGAAATTAAGAAACAAACCACAACCTAGATGATCAATAATGGCCTATTTTTTTAATGCTATACAGTCTTCCAATGTAGACAAATTCAATAATCCTGCTCCTTTCACCTACACGAGCCGTGCGCTTGGCCCCAGGTATAAGGACATCGAAGAGCGGATCTTACATGCAGCAGATCAGATTTTCGATGCGGCTGTTGTAGCAGCTAGCAGGGGGTGGCGATCGTTTTCGACAAATCGAGACTGGCTTCCGCTGCAAAGTGGGGATATCTACAAAATTAGCGATAGGGACGATTGTGAACTTCTGAGGTCGGTGCTACAGCAGCGAGGCATCGATTTCAGGTGTACTGCGGTCACACCAAGCAAGCCTGCCAACGGTCATTTTCACGAATTTTTCTGGAAAGAGAGTAATCCTTACCTGTATCATACCCTGTCGATCCCCCTTGGGCCTCTTCCCTTGACACTCACGGCCATTGGTGGGCCAAAAAACAGCTGCTGTACACCTCGACCATTTGACTACTATAATACCCCGACTATAACTGGTAAGGATTTTGAAGAGAGCATCGTCGAGACGGCAAATGAAATTTTTAATGAGATTGTAGACAAGGCGAAAGAGAAAAAAGTGTCACTTCAGAAAAATGGTCCTTGGGTGTCCTTAAAACCTGGAACAGTGGTCTACAAGCATGAGCGCACCTACTGTTGTCTGCTGGGAGAGGTGCTTAAACAGCGAGACATCGTTCTTCATTGTCACGGTGTTACTCCAAGCACACCTTATGACATTCATTCCCATGAATTTACTTGGCACCCAGCTAACCCGTACCTCTATTCACAATAGTAATAATATATCTTTAATTTGAGGAAATATGCATAGTGAGTCTTTGGCAAGTCCCCTCTATGGGACTGGAGCACCTGTGTCGCTGGAATCGACATGGGTAAAAGGGGAAGAAAAGAGGTGTAGCTGCTGTTGGCATGGCCATAAGGTCGTGAAAAGGGAGTGTGCGAGACATTCGGTTGGCTTTGCTCTTTTTGCGGCCTGTGTGACAATAACACTCATAAGTGCCGTCGTGATACCACCTTCCTGGACGAGCAGCTCTAGCCACCAAAAGGACTATAGCTATCCGGTTGTGGTCACTGCGATGTTCGGATTTTTTACAGTCGCATCCTTAGTAGGTACTATTTTTACATGCCGTTATGAATGTAAATCATACCCTCCAGAGGACGATGAAGCCGCCGCTCTACCGACAGACACCCACAAGGTACTGCTTGACGACTGACATCATAAAGGTTTCAGATGCACTTCGCTTCTGGTTTTGGTATAAATCGTTTGATGTAGTTTTTATATGGCTCCATTGAAGATAAGCAGTTGTCCACTCCTATGGCTTGCTTTATTGCTGCCATAGATACCCCAAACGCGAGCGCAGCATGAAGCAATACCCGCATCCCTGCCATTGGTTCGGGGTTGGTAGTTGCAAACAGATTATATCCAGCATAAATAATACTGGAAAGGGAGATTGCTAATCCAATTCCGCCAACAGTGTAATCGAGATTCCTCCTCCAGATGAGCTGATTATAGGCCTTTTCTGTGAGTACATAACAGTTGTACGCGTCGTTGGTTTTAAACGCTATATGTACGCTCTCGTCACTGTTTTGCGTGCTAGATTCAGTGGTAGTACCCTCTGCACTTGTCTCGAAGGTGCCATATTCAGTAACAATGCTCGTCATGACCCGCTCCTTTGTTTTACGCGGACCATCTTACTCCCGGCTCCGCATTATCCGCAAGGTTAGTACTCGCTTGAGCAGGTGACTGACCATTAAAAACAGTTTTTTAAATCAAGCTGTGAAATGCCCCAGAGGGGCTATGATTTTTAGCCCGGGGTTTTAACCCTTATCATTACCCATTTTTTTCAAATTTCATATTGCCTGAGCCTTGCTCTCTGTCGCTGCATTCGCAGCTCAATAATTTAAACATCCCATTAACCCCACGTTCCGTCGCCTTGCGGCTCCTCACGTGGGGCTACTCGCTTCGGTCGCTCCGCGACCCGCGACCAGGAAGTCCTCTAGTTAATCCCACATTCAGCACGCCTTGCTGCTCGCTGCATGCAGAACTCTTTTTTTTCGTTGCCCCAGCAGAAAATATGATCTTTTCATGATCGCGAA
>JAFEGS010000181.1 GCA_018239705.1 Verrucomicrobiota bacterium
TTTTTCGCCCTACTCCCTGCTGCCTGGAGAGCGGTAGTACATCTCTTAGCCCAACGCTTGTGGCACAGACTGTAAATAGGTCTGAGGCAATAACAAGGCCTCTGTTTGAAGACAAGATGGGAGTTGAATTAGAAATATATAACCAATTTAGTGGAAAAAAGGGGATTTGGCCGCTTATAGGGCATGCTGAGTACTATTCTATTAAACAGAAAATTTCTAAAATCTCGCTTTTTAACCCAATTGGTATATCTGCGAGCAAGATCGTTAAGAAAGAAATAGCGATAACCTTGAATGATCAGATCGAGATCGCAGACCACCTTGCCAGCGCTATTCATCTGCTGCATACTGCTGGATATATCCATGGAGACCTAAAGCAGGACAACGTTCTTTTCTTGCTCAAACCTTACGTAACAGCAGGATTTATTGATTTTGGATTTACCTTCAAGCCGAGCGAGACACACGCGCTTCCCTTTCCAATGGAGGAGGGGTATTATGGTTCGATATGGTTTACAGCACCAGAACTCTATGGAGATAAAAATTTTAAAGGTGATCTCTTTAAAGTAGAAACATGGGCCTTAGGAGTTCTTTTGCACTATCTTTTCAGAGGACCACCTTCATGGATAGCGCTCTTTCCGCAATCATGGAAAAATGGGGCATTGGAAAAGAAAGTAACCTCACAGCAGCAGATAGACATGTTTAATAAAATTCGAACTGGCGTGGAAGATAAGAGAAAACAACTTTTATCAATCAAGAATCGTTCTGTCAGCAGCGAATATATGCTTCTCATCTATGACATGATGCGGCTTGATCCCCAGCTGCGCTTAGATAGCCTTGCAATTACTAAAAGGGTTTCTGAGTTGAAAGAGAGACTTGTTGCCGAGCAAATGAACACTCTTAGCATATAAACTTAATACGTAGAGGACAAAATGGCAAAAATTCTCACGGGGTGCGTATCCAAAACTCGCGTTTAATAGCATGCTGCTCTATTATCTTGTTCAAAACTCATGTTAACAAGGTAAGATTATGCAGAATGTGCTGTTGCTACTACAGGGAGAGGTAGAGGTCTCTTTTCTTCTCATTATTATTGCAATCATTGTCATCATATTGCTCGCGATCGTTGGGAGATTCATCAGCCTCTGGTTTCAGGCGCTTGTCTCCGGTACACCAATTTCTCTTTTCAACATCATTGGAATGAGCCTTCGAAAGATCCCTCCTCGCATTATCGTCAACGCCTATATCAACGCCTACAAGGCGGGCCTCAAGCAGTTTAATGTGGCCGATCTCGAAACGCACTACCTGGCAGGTGGTCGAGTGCTCGACGTTGTGGCAGCACTCATTGCCGCTGAAAAGGCCAACATCCCTCTCGACTGGAAGCGCGCAACGGCGATTGACCTTGCCGGTAGGAATATTCTGGATGCGGTGCGCACCTCTGTAAACCCAAAGGTTATCGACTGTCCCGACCGCTCTCACGGAGACTACATTGCCGGTGTCGCTAAAGATGGTGTGCGGCTAAAGTGTCGCGCTCGAGTGACCGTGCGCACAAATATTGCCCAGCTGGTGGGCGGTGCGACGGAAGAGACGATCATCGCACGAGTTGGCGAGGGGATTATTGGGGCTATTGGTGCCGCAGACACCCATCTCGTGGTACTTGAAAACCCTCAGCTCATCTCAAAGCGCGTGCTTGAAAAGGGACTCGATGCCCAGACAGCCTTTGAGATCTTGTCGATCGATATTGCCGATATCGTGATCGATGAAAACATTGGTGCAAAGCTGCAGGCAGACAAAGCTGAGTCTCTCAAGCGGGTGGCTCAGGCAGAGGCTGAAAAACGACGCGCCATGGCGGTAGCTACAGAGCAGGAAAATAGCGCCAAGGTAAAAGATATGGAAGCTAAGTACATCGAAGCTCAGGCTTCAGTGCCTCTTGCTATGGCAGAAGCCCTTCGTACAGGGAAAGTTGGGTTTATGGACTATCTACGGATGGAAAATATCCAGGCAGACACTCGCATGAGAAAAGAGCTCTCCGGTGGAGAGTCGGCCCCAACCGTGTAAGGAAGCGATATGGACATACAGCAGCTTGTTTATCTGGTCATTGCACTTATTGTCATGGTCTATTACAGCACTGTCCACGCTCCAAAAAGAGGGGAGGATGAGGAGGAAGAAGAGCCTTCTGTGCCCCCGCCTCCTCCAAGGCAGAGCCCTGCGAAGAGACGTGCAGAGGAGGTACGGCTTCCCCCGGTGCCTTCTGGGAGCAAGAGATCTCAGGAGAAATTTGTATTTCACTCTTCCATGGACCAGTTTCACCAGGAGAGTGCTGTTGCGGAGCGTAAACTCACTACCAACATCCGATCAGGGGAGCAGCTTGTCAGTGAAGAGCTCAGATTGGCCCAAGAAGGTGTCGTATACAAAAGAAAAAAAAGCGTTCCAATAGCGAATCTATTCAAGACAATGCCAAAGAAAAATACCATCCTCATAGCAAAGGAAGTGCTCGATGTGCCGGTAGCTTTTCGAAAGTCTCCATTTCCTCGCGATATATGAACCTGCAAGAGCGAGTACTAAGAGTCCAAGAAGAGATCACCGCTACAGCCCTTCGGGTGGGAAGGGATCCTGCTACCATCAAGCTTGTCGTCGTTACTAAAAAACAAAGTATACAAGACATAAAAACTCTTTTTGATTTGGGCATTAGAGACTTTGGAGAGAGCAGGATTCAGGAGGCTGAAGAAAAGCAGTGCTCACTTCCTCCTGAGATTTCCTGGCATATGATAGGCCATCTACAAAGCAACAAGGTCTCTAAGGCTGTAGGAGCCTATTCGCTGATCCATTCTGTCGATAGCCTGGAGCTTGCGCGGAAAATTTCACAAAAGAGCCAAGAGCGAGGGCTGATCACTGACATCTTGCTCGAGGTCAATACCTCTGGGGAAGAGGCAAAGCATGGGCTTACGGTTGATGCAATCCGAGACCAGTTTTCTCACTTTATTGCACTTCCGGCCCTGCGCATCAGGGGCTTGATGACTATGGCAGCCATGATGGCTACAGGCACATTTGAAGAGCAGGAGAGAGTGCGCGCCTCTTTTCGCCTCCTTGCCACTTTGAAAAGAGAACTGCAAGGGTCTTTACAAGACTTTACCGAGCTGTCGATGGGAATGTCGCAGGACTTCCCACTCGCAATCGAAGAGGGCGCCACTCTCTTGCGAGTCGGAAGCCGGATTTTCGGTCTCTAAACTGCGAGGTTAAGCATAATGCGTCCTAGAACAGAGGTCCGTGAGGCGGTTCCGTCTGAATGCATGTGGTTATTGGTGTAATGCATTTTCATGTAAGACACTTCCACTTCTGTTTTAATGGAGAAATAGGGTGTAAGCTGGTATCCACCACCAAGAATTCCAATATGGCCAAAGTGTTTATTCTTCTTTCCAGGCTGACAGGTAAAGTCATACTCGGCATACGCAGACCAGAAAGTATCAAATCCTTTTTTAAA
>JAFEGS010000182.1 GCA_018239705.1 Verrucomicrobiota bacterium
CCATTGCAAAAGAGAGATTGCAATTAAGGGACGATCTTTACAGGAAAAAGGGGCGAATACGAAATATTGAAAAAACCTTAATACCTGGCAAAGTAGGCGAGAAGACCGAAAAAATTAAGCAGCGAGATAGAGTACAAGCAGAAATCGATTTCCTTACAGGTAGAATCAACTATGGAATTCGGATTGACGTTCGTAAAGACCAAAAATACTGGCCCTGGGGGATTACAGAAAGCGATCGTGATGTCTCAAATGCTGAGAGGCTGCAATCTTGGGAGAGAGAGCCGTGGCAAGCAGAAAAGGCTGCAAAGTTTTATTTTGGTGATCCTGACCGATTTGTTGAAAAGCGCATTGGAGGAAATCCGCTGCCGGCAGAGTATCGCGATACCTTTGTCAACATGGCAATTGCGACCGGCAATATCTTCCATAAGGTAGAAGATGCAGCCGAGCTGCACGCACCAATCGAATTGCACGATGCAGACGCTGCTCTTACTATGAGGAGCGTAGAGGGTTTTAGCATGGACAGCGTCCGGAAGGATGCCTATTTCGATGCCCTGAAGCGATATGGAAGTGCCTATAGAGGTGTCTATGAGCATGTACTGAGCAAAGAGCACATAGATGAGCTTACCATTGCAAGGAGGGTGGCTGTTGGCCTCGAACAGGGAGTAGAGTCATCTACACAGGCAAATCGCAATGAGGGGCTATTAAAGAAAATCACCGGTGCGGCTCGCACAGGATGGGGATATGTAGGTGGATTTTTCGGTTCCCTTGCAGAGCGCGTCACCGGCCCATCAAAAGCACCACTCAAGGAAGGGGTGCGAGAGCTGTGCCAGTTGCACTGTGCAGGCAATGTGCAGATAGATACAGTCATTTCCTATTTCCTGGAAAATGCAGAAGAGCTTTCTACTCCAGATGGACGAATACTGTTCCATACGCTTATTTTTGAATCAAATTTTTTATTAAACGAGCTTCAAAAGCCACAAGCGGAAGTGTTGCTGCTCCCAAGGCTTCGAACCCTTTTTCACAGAGGGATTGTGGCTGCGAAAGAGAAAAAGCCTGAAAACGTAGCAGATATTTACTGGCTTGGCTCAGCTGTACAGAACTATGTCGACTTTGTAGCTACCTCAAACAAGGTCAATTTTGGCGAACCGGTGATTGTACTAAAAGGGCTCTTTGACGATATGGAGGCCTATGCTGCAGTGAAATATGAAAAGCAGTGGCCGCTGGTCTATAACTCCTTTATGGCAGCGTGTGGGAATCTTATTCATCCTCCAATAGATAGTGGAGACAAAAAGAAATTGGCTGCCTATGGCCTTTTAGCTAACGTGATGAAAGGCAAATATGAGCTGGAGGAGCTGGAAGAGGATCTTTTCAACAAAAAGGAATTTGCACCAAGGACTGAAGACCTTGCTCGCGCAAGGACAGTCCTCAAAGCGGCTGTTTCCGAAATTGATGGAAAGACGCTCAATGAGTGTGCCGGAAAAGTGCTTGGTGCGATGTCCGAGCCTTTAAAAAACCCTGCATTCACAAAAGCGAATATCGATGAAAATAGTAAGCTATTTGTTAACCTCACAGAGAATATTCTCGAGCAGAAATTCCCGAAGCTTGATAAAAATAGCCGCATTGCCATTGCTGCATATATGGTGAATACAAGTGGTTCGCGAAGAGAGTCGGAAGCCCATTTAAAACAAAAATTAAAGATAACAGACCAGCAGGCACAGGATTGCGCCGGCTCTATTTATGACATGTGGAAGACGCTTGATGCTCCTGGAGTATTTGTTGCGGCCGACAACAAGACTGTGCTCTCATTGACCGATGGAAAATTAGAGTCTACCAGCACAGAGATGTTCCAGCAATATAACAAGAGGGTAGATGAGAAGCTTGCACTCTCTTTAAAGGGGCTGTATACAGACTGCTCCTCTCTTCGCTACTATCAAGATGGCAATATGGCCTGTATCAGCGATAGCAAGAATGGGCTCTTTTTAAAGGTCAATCAGGACAATGGCTCCATTTATGTGAAAAAAGGCGATTTGCCCTGGTGTACCTTTATTGCTGAGGGCAAAAAAGTTTCCCTGAACAACCGCACGCTGGCAGGCCTTCACCAGTGGTACGACGCAGACAAAAAAGTGGTCTATTTTTGCGATAAAACGACCTTCAAGCCACTCTACTGCTCAACTGTCGATGGGAAAAGTATTGAAAAAATACGAGATGATGGGATTCTACTCACTCTCGGTGTGCCGGCTGAAGATTCACTCTTTGCCACCTTTGAAGACTCGGAGCATATCTTTTGTTGGAATAGTAAAAGTAGCCTAAAGCTTGTGGAATTTCCTCGTTTGCAGCTTGCCCTTGAATTCAACGGTACGAGATGGGAGCTGCAGGGGGACAAGAATTGGCTCCTGGCTGAGCAGCAGTCAATCCCTCGGTGTGAGCAGAAAAATGGATTTCTTCTTTTCGAAAACAAGAAAACAGGGGAGAAAAAGGCCATTTTCCATCTCTGGGATGCGCCTTCCAGTCGCTACATTGAATATGGTGTACGAGGCGATACGTTGGTTCCAAAGGATGCTGAGGCACGCTTCTATCTATCAAGGATTGATCTGGCAAGGGGAAATGTTGAGGGGGCAGAAGAGCTTTTATATGCTCGAGGAACAGAAATTACCTCTAGAAAGATGTCTGAAAGGGAAGTTACCCAGCTAAAGGCTATTGCTCTTGGGGGACAAGATGGAGAATCTGCACGAGTACTTCGACTGCGTATGCATGCGCTCTATCTTCTCGACAAGAACAAAGAGCAGTTTCCCAAGGAGGTACTTGTTGAGGCAAAGGGAGCGAAGAAGGAAGATTTTTCGCCGGAAGAGATCAAAGCAGAAACCAGGTTAGTTGATCAGTACCTGCAGAAAAGTAAGTCTAGCCGAGGTGTGCGCGATATTGAGCCTTGGAAAGAGCTCTTAGTGCTCCAAAAACTTCCAAAAAAGGGTGTATCTCTAAGCGAAGAGCAGCAAGTGCGAGCAAGAGCATTATCTGAGCTACTTGAGCCTGAAAAGCTCGATAAAGAGACCATTGCAGCTGTTGCTCAAGTACACGTGATTTCCCGAAATGCATGTAGGGAAGCAGGCCTTACAGAGAAGGAGCTCGAAGCACTCAGGGCAATTGTACATAAAGAAACTACTGAGACGGAGCCTGCAGAGTCACTTCGCACTCGCATGAATGCGCTCTACCTTCTCAAGACAGCAAAGAACAAGCAGCTATTCTTTATGGGGAAAGGGGAAAAAGAGATTACTTTTACTCAGCAGGATCGTCAATATGAGCTCCAGCTGGTGCGAGGATATCTTGCGAAGGTGACAAAGCCTATAGAGGCTACGAAAGAGCTCTTGGTGCTGCAGGATTTTAAAGCAGACAGGGCTGTTAGCGAAAGAATAGGCAAGCTAGAAGATACCTTGAAGGCAAATACCCTTCCTCAGCTTGGCTTTTTCAAG
>JAFEGS010000183.1 GCA_018239705.1 Verrucomicrobiota bacterium
CGAGCAGAGGTTGTCTGAGAGCTGCGAGGGGAGCATGGGGATGCATTTTCCCGGAAAGTAGGTAGAATTGCATCGAAGATTAGCCTCTCTGTCGAGTGCCGAATTGGGTCTTACGTAGTAGGACACGTCGGCGATGTGCACGCCCAGGCAGTAGCCATTTTTTGTACGAGTGAGCGAAAGGGCGTCGTCGTAGTCTTTTGCAGTATCTGGGTCAATGGTAAAACATTCGATCGAGCGAAGATCTTCGCGATCTGCGAGGTCATTTTTTGAGACGCGTGTTCCGTACGAGAGCGCCTCGTCAACTGCCTCTTTAGGAAAATCGGTGCGGATTTCACTTTCAAAAAGCGCAGCCGGGATGTCTGTCGTCGGGTCTGTAATGTTGCCGATAAGCTTAGCTACAGTAGCTACGGTGCTCTCCTGTTTTTTGCCCCACTCAACTACGTCCAAAAGAACTCTATCGCCAACTTTAAGGTCGGTTTTTGATTTTTTTGCGGCCTTTTGTATGACGACAGGGTGCTTTTCTCCAAGTACCTGGCAGTAGGCAAAGGCCTGATGCTCTCCTATAGCCCAAACAGTCGCTACAAGCTGCTTTCTCTTTCTTGAGACGATGCTCAGAATTTTCCCTTCGGGCCCCTTTTCAGATACTGTTTCGAGATTTACCAGCACCTCGACAACGTCGCCGTCAATGGCATCGTTGATGTAGGGTTTTGGGATGAAAATATCGGGCTCCATCGGGTTTGGGGAGGCGACGAAGCCAAAGCCTCGGGCGTGAACAATGAGCGGACCCGTGATAATTTTTGACTTTTCCTTTTCTCCCTCGTCTCGTGGCAGTACTCTATTGCTGTCGAGAAGTACCCTGCCTGTCTCTTTGAGGTCTTTAAGGACGCTATCAAAGATAGCCAGATGTTCCGGATGGATCCTCAGTCGCTCAATGAGTGATTCAACTGATTGAGGGGAGTAGTGTCTTCCTTTGATATATTCGTAGGTAACTTTAAGTAAATTTTGAAAAAGACGTTCTTGTCTTTGATTTTTTTTTGTCATTTTCCTCGTCATCGGTGATTATATTCATTTTACGGTTTATTCTCTTTTTCTTGTCTTCTTTTTTGCAAAAAAAGAAAAATTTTGTTAACGTTTTTGTCTTCGCACGGAAAGAGGAGCAGTTATGCGCAAATATAATCACAAAGAAATCGAACCAAAGTGGCAACACACTTGGGAAAAAGAGCAGACATTCAAAGTCTCAGTGGATCACAATAAACCTAAATACTACGTGCTCGACATGTTTCCCTACCCATCAGGAGCAGGCCTTCACGTAGGCCACGTTGAAGGGTACACAGCGACTGATATCGTAGCCAGATGGAAGCGCATGAAAGGCTTTAATGTTCTCCACCCCATGGGATGGGATAGCTTTGGCCTTCCTGCCGAGCAGTATGCCGTGCGCACCGGTACGCACCCCTCTATCTCCACTAAGGCAAATATCGATGTGTTTCGAAGACAGCTCAAATCCCTTGGCTTTAGCTACGACTGGTCGCGCGAGATCGCCACAAGCGACGCCACCTACTACAAATGGACGCAGTGGATTTTTGCTAAGCTCTATGAAAAGGGCCTCGCATATGAGGCTGAGATGTCGGTGAACTACTGCCCGGCGCTTGGCACAGTGCTTGCCAATGAAGAAGTTGACATGGGAAAATCAAAAGAGGGAGGCCATCCGGTAGTTCGTCAGCCGCTGCGTCAGTGGATGCTGAAAATTACTGCCTATGCAGAGAGGCTCATCGACGATCTTGAAAAGGTAGACTGGCCGCCCCATGTAAAGCTTGCGCAGTACAACTGGATAGGTAAAAGCGAAGGCGCCAATATCCACTTTGATGTGCCTGCTACAAAGACGCGCATCTCTGTCTTCACCACTCGGCCAGACACCCTTTTTGGCTGTACCTTTGTCGTGCTTGCTCCGGAACATCCACTTGTAGGATCACTTACTGCTCCTGAGCAGCAGCATGCAGTAGCAGCCTATAAAGAAAAGACGCTCGCAAAGAGCGACCTGGAGCGGACCGAATTGAACAAAGACAAGAGCGGCGTGTTTACCGGTAGCTACGCAATAAACCCTGCTACCGGTGCAAAACTGCCCATCTGGATTGCTGACTATGTCTTGGCCACATATGGCTCCGGTGCAGTGATGTCGGTTCCAAGCCACGATGAGCGCGACTTTGAATTTGCCAAGAAGCATGATCTTCCCATCTCGTGCGTGATAGAGCCGGTGGCTGAGGAGTCTCGAGAAGCTGTTATGGCCGGAGCTGCTGCTTGGGAGGGAGAGGGCATCTTGTGCAATAGCCAAAATAGCGAAGTGTCGCTCAATGGCCTGCAGGTAGAGCCTGCAAAGAAACGCATAGTTGAATGGCTTGAAAAATCGGGACATGGCAAAAAAGCCATTCACTACAAGCTGAGAGACTGGCTCTTTTCTCGCCAGCGCTACTGGGCAGAGCCTATGCCCATCATGCACTTCGAAGATGGATCAATGCGAAGCCTCGATATTGATGAGCTTCCTCTTTGCCCGCCGCAGCTTCAAGACTATAAGCCCGCAGGCGATGGCCAAAGCCCTCTTAGCAAAGTGACAGAGTGGGTCAACATCGTCGATCCCAAAACGGGCAAAAAGGCAAAAAGAGAGACCAATACCATGCCGCAGTGGGCAGGCTCTTGCTGGTACTACCTTCGCTTCTGCGATCCACAAAATACGCAAGAGGCCTGGTCGCAAGAGGCTGAGCGCTACTGGATGCCGGTCGATCTCTACTTAGGAGGGATCGAGCACGCCGTCCTGCACCTTCTCTACGCACGCTTTTGGCATAAAGTGCTCTACGATTGCGGCCTTGTCTCTACGCTTGAGCCATTCAATATCTTGCGAAACCAGGGCTTGATTGTTGCTCGCTCGTTTAAAGACAGCAATAACCACTACGTCGAGCCTGAATTTGTCACAGAAAAGCAAGGAAAATACCTCCACCGCATAACAGGGGAGGAGCTTCTTTCACAAGTCGAGAAGATGTCAAAATCAAAACTCAATGGCATCACGCCGGATGACATCATCGATATGCTGGGATCAGACTCTCTTCGCCTCTACGAGATGTTTATGGGCCCGCTCGAAAAAGAAAAGATCTGGAGCACAGATGCAGTAGCCGGCTGTCAGCGATTTTTATCGCGCGCGTTTGATCTTGTAGCCGCTGAGGAAAAGCATACCGATGAGACAGATGATCAGACGCTTCGGCTGACACATCGGTTGATCGCCAAGGTGGATCGCGATATCGAGCAGATGATGTTCAATACCTCGATTGCCAAAATGATGGAGTTCGTGAACGAAATGTCCAGAATGGAGCGCTACTCAAAGTGGGCTTTGAAGATATTTGCGCAGCTGCTCTCGCCATTTGCGCCCCATATTGCTGA
>JAFEGS010000184.1 GCA_018239705.1 Verrucomicrobiota bacterium
CTTGGCTGAGCATCTAGGGCACGGATCAATTTTAACCTTTGATCTCAACGACTTTTCATTCCTTAGATGGAACAATACATGCCACTTTCAAATTAATCCTGAATAATAGCAAAAAAAGAAGAAGTATAGTATACTTCTCCTTCACGAAATTGGGCTTATGGCCCATTCTATAGAGGTTTTGCTCATATGACAGAGACACATCCGCCCATCGTTGATTTTCAAAAAATCAAAAGCCCTTTTAAACGGGTAACCAATGAGCGTGGCCACTACGTAGTCACTCCTGAGATCGAAGAGGGCTATGAATGGGTCTTTGAAAATGGCGTACGAGCTGTTGACAAGCTCCATGGCACCAATATCTGCGTCAATTTTCGAGATGGGCAGGTCATTGCCGTTGATAACCGCACCACACGCATTTTACAGTATCCTATAGAAATTCCTAACAGGCCCTCCGGTAACAAAAGCCGCTTTCTCTTAGGTATCTTGCATGCAGCTGAGCGAGGCTGGCTGGAATCCTTTGACAATGGACGTATCTTTGGCGAGCTCATAGGCCCTGAAATCAACACCAACCTCCACGAAGCACACCACTCCCTGTTTGTACCCTTCAGCTATCTCTACGATCGCTGCCACTGGAAATCGTGGGTCAGTAACAAGTATCCCAAAACCTATGACTCCATAAGCGATTGGTTTAAGACTCTCACTAGCCTTTTTACTGAAAGAGTGTTCAAAAAGCAAGTGCTGGCAGAAGGACTCGTATTTTGCCACCCAGACGGGCGCATGGCCAAGCTGCGTCGCGATATGTTTGACTGGTATGAAGGTCCTCGTCACGGTGATTAAAAATAAAGGAAACCAATGAATAAACAGCTCGGCGCTACACTCCTCGTTGCCGGCTGCTGTATTGGCGCAGGCATGCTCGGTATTCCCGTCGTAACGGGAACTTCCGGTTTTTTACCATCGGCTACCTTTTTTGTGCTCGCCTGGGCCTTTATGGCGCTCTGCGGACTGGTATTGACCGAGCTTGTCCTCTCCTTTGACCTACCGGAGGTCAACCTCCTGACCATGAGCGAGAAGACACTTGGGCGATATGGCAAGTTGGTGGCGTCGTTTTTGTTTATGTTTCTCTTCTATGCCATCATGACTGCCTATGTCATTGCCAGCGCCGTACTACTCTCCGACTACACGGGCATTCCGTTTGGCCTGACAAGCGCTCTGTTTGTGCTGGTCATGTATCTACTCATTGCCAAAGGCTTGCGCCATGTAGATGCCTTTAACCGCGCGCTGATGCTGGGGCTTATTGCCTGTTATGTACTTTTAGTTGGCTTTAGCCTTCCTCATGTGGAGCTACAGCGCCTCCAAAGAGCAGAATGGAGCCATGTGATCTTTTCACTACCAATCCTGGTCATCTCTTTTGGCTTTCATAACCTCGTTCCAAGCCTTGCCACCTATCTAGAGAAAAAAGAGTCTCTTCTCAAGCGAGCCATCTGCATTGGAAGCGCTATTCCTTTGGCGATCTACATTTTATGGGAATACATCATTTTGGGAATTATGCCCTACGTTGGAGTAGAGGGCTGGAAAGTGGCTCAGCAGCAGGGAGAGCCTATCAGCCACGTCCTTGCAACAAGTATTGGCTATCCCCTCATCATCGACCTCGCAAGCGGCTTTACCCTGTTTGCCATCGCCACCTCCTTTTTACCTGTCTCCTACAGCTTCCTTGACTTTTTACACGATGGGCTGCGAGAGAAAAAGCAGGCCCTTTCAAGGCCCTTACTAGCGGTAATTGTACTTGCCCCACCACTTCTATGCGCGCTCGCCAATGCACATCTTTTTCTACGTGCGTTAGAGATCGCAGGCGGCTTTTGCGCCGTGACACTCTTTGGTGCTCTTCCAGCGCTCATGGCATGGAAAAGGCAAAATGATCCGGCTCTTGCCTCTCGATTTACGATCGCAAAAAAACCGATACTGGCCATCGTGCTGCTTGGAACCCTCTTTATTGTGTGTGTGGAGCTTATCCATGAACTCTCTGTATGAAAACCGATCAGCAGTAACGCTTCTCTCAGAGGGCTGCAAAATATTTGGCATCCTTCATCTGCCCATAGCAGAGCGCGAAGGACAAAAATTTCCCGCTGTGCTCTTTTGCCATGGCTTTGGAGGCAATAAAAGTGGAAGATACAGGCTCTATGTACGTCTGGCAGAGCAGCTTGCCCAGAACGGCATTGCCTCGCTTCGTTTTGATTTTCGCGGCTGCGGCGACAGCGAAGGCTCTTTCACAGACATTACTATCTCTCGAGAGCTCCAAGATGCCAAAGAATGCATCTCATTTCTTCAAGCGCATCCTGCCATTGATCAATCACGTCTTGGCATATGTGGGAGCTCTTTTGGGGCTGCCATTGCCTGTGTGATTGCAGCTCAAACAAAAGCTATTGCACTCCTCGCCCCCTTCTTTGATGCCAAACCATGGCAAGAGATTGTGACATCGGGGCAGAAAAAGGGAAATCTGGAATATGACGCAGAGCTGCAGTGCATACGCTTTTTAGGTCAACCTCTAAGCCAAGAGTGTCTTCAGGAATTTACCTCGTTTGATCTTAAAGAGCCTCTAGAGCAGATTGCCCATCTTCCACTACTACTCGTACAGGGCGGAAATGATGCAACGATGGGACAGTATCATGCAGAGCAGTACAGCAGACAGCGCAAAACAGCTGCAGGAAAAACCGAAATCGTCCATCTTCCCCTCTCAGGGCACGATTTTGGCGACCCAAAAGAGCAAGAAATCCTCTTTAAAGCAGTCACCGACTGGTTTACCTCACATCTACACGCTCGTTGATCATTGCGGCCACTATCAGCGCTGTGCCGATAATAATCTCTACAAAGCCAACTAGCACAAGCATAGCGGAATCGGGAAAATAGGCAACCAGACAGCCATACCCGAACGAGGTAAGAATAGTCGAAGTAAGAGCAATAGCAATGTTCAATAAGACAGTGCCATGCATCCCACAGCGATAGGCCACCCAGACACTAAGCGGGATGAATAGATCGGCAAGAGGGTAGGTTTTGACGAGGCTGATCCAGGTGATGGCTAAAAAACCCACAGCCATAAAAGCGGCTTCCAATGACCATAGCTTTACCCCTCCCTTCTTCCATTTAGCCATAGACCAAACGATGAGAAATGGGGTAATTATATAGACTCCTAAAGTATCCCCAAGCCAAAACGTAAGCCACGTTGAAAAAACATACTCGCCGGGCAGCACTCCATGGTAATAGAGCGCTGTAACTCCTATGGTGCTGGCAATCATGCAGGTGACAATACCGCCGCCAAGCAAGAAGACAAGGACATCTTTTGCCGATTTCAAAAGAATGGCACTTGAGAAACGGTGGATGACATACCAGGCAACAAGTCCCTGAATCAGGGATCCAAGACTTACAACA
>JAFEGS010000185.1 GCA_018239705.1 Verrucomicrobiota bacterium
TACAGGTCAATGCGGTCAAATAGCTTGTAAAATGGTTTATTGCTGTCGTTGAAGATTTTCAGGAGCATATGTCGGTGGCTTCCGGAAACAATAAACGTGACATGTTCAGTAAACTGTGCAAACTCACGCATAACAGCTTGGAGTTCGGCCGAACTGTCAGATTCCACGATGTCTTGAAATTCATCGCAAAATAGGACTGCACGTCTTCCTGATTCACGTAAGACTTTGTCAATATCTTCAAGTAAACCCTTAACAATATCGACAACATTTTTTGAAATAGGGTGCAGTGTCACTTCCGCTTTTACCCCAATCACACTCACCGACACCTTGGCATGATGAATCATTTCAGCAAATTTGGACATAGCCCCTTTTGTTTTGGGGAGCAGCTGTGTTAAGAGCTGACTCAAGCCTTCAACAAATCGTTTGAGGACAATCTCGTCTCGGAAGGCGTTGAAGAAGTGGATATAACCAAAGGCAGTTTGCATCTCTTGTATCGTTTCGGTGACAAGGGAAGTTTTTCCGTAACGTCTAGGCGAGACGATCAGTGTGTGCTGGACATTGCTGATGTTGTTTTGAATACGCTTTTTTTCCTTAACACGATTGCAAAAATTTGCCCCTAGGGCTACTCGCGATGGGAAAACGGTCTGTTTTTTATCTGGTTCCATGAATGTACCTTATGTACTATACATCATGTACTATACATTATGTACAATTTTATGTCTTGAAAATACGTACATGTTCACCTCCCTATCTCGAGTGCGCCCACGCGGCGAGAGGGGCGCACTCGAGATAGGGGTGAACATGTACGAAAATAATATTGAGTTTAACTTGCTCAGTATGGTATTCTCTATGCACGTTTTCAACAGTTGAAAACTGTACATTTTTGGAGAAACTATTCATGCCAACAATTAGTCAATTGGTGCGAAAAGGTCGCATACAAAAGAAGGTGAAGAGTAAATCGCCAGCTCTTCAATCTTGCCCTCAAAAAAGAGGCGTTTGTCTGCAAGTAAAGACAAAAACGCCGAAGAAGCCAAACTCAGCTCTTAGAAAAGTAGCTTGGGTTCGTCTCTCAACAGGGCAGGAAGTCATTGCCTACATCGGCGGTGAGGGCCATAACCTGCAAGAACACAGCATCGTGCTTGTTCGCGGTGGAAGAGTAAAAGACCTTCCTGGCGTACGCTATCACATCGTTCGTGGAGTCTTGGACTGTGCTCCTGTTAAGGACAGAAAGAAGAGCAGATCGAAATACGGGGCAAAGAAACCAAAGTAAAAAATCACTTTGAGTAACGCTAGGATATTTCCAAAGATAGATATCCTGGTCCGAGATTTGTGCTTTGAAGCAAAACATAAATCTCGCACTGGCCCCAAGGTATATGGGTCCGGGTGAATACTTTCTTTGATTTACCTCGTAACAAATAGTGGCCTCTGCTGTAGCAGTAGGCAGATAATCTAAAGAAGAACTAAAGATTGGTATTAAGTTATGTCAAGAAGACGTAGAGCAGAAAAAAGGGTGATCGATCCAGATCCTCAATATGGAAGTCTTGTGCTTGCCAAGTTCATCAACAAAGTGATGATGAGCGGTAAGAAATCACTGTCTCAAAGGATCGTCTACAACGCCCTTACAAAATTTGCAGAGCGTGTAAAACTAGAAAATCCTCTTGAAGCCTTTGAACAGGCCATGGAGAATGCAAAACCCTCTCTTGAAGTGAAGTCCCGCCGTATCGGTGGTGCTACATATCAAGTTCCTGTCGAAATTCCAGCAAATCGACAAGCTTCCCTCGCTATGCGATGGATCATCAACCACGCTCGATCAAAGCCTGGTAAGTCGATGGAAGAGGCACTGTCGCTAGAGCTGACAGATTGCTACAACAATCAAGGAACGACGATCAAGAAAAAAGATGACACCCACCGTATGGCAGAGGCTAACAAAGCGTTTGCTCATTACAAGTGGTAATCCAAAATCGCAAGAGAGATAAGCATGGCACGACCAGATAATGAAGAAATAAAAAATGTCCGCAATATCGGTATCATGGCTCACATCGATGCCGGTAAGACGACAACAACAGAGCGTATCCTGTACTACGCAGGTCGCTTGCACAGAATGGGTGAAGTGCACGAAGGTGCAGCCACCATGGACTGGATGCCCCAAGAAAAAGAGCGCGGCATCACTATTACTTCTGCATGTACAACCGTCTTCTGGAAGGAAGCACGGATCAATATTATCGATACACCCGGCCACGTCGATTTCACAATCGAAGTAGAGCGCTCGCTGCGCGTACTTGATGGTGCTGTGGCTGTATTCTGCGCCGTTTCCGGCGTGGAACCACAATCAGAGACTGTCTGGAGACAGGCCGACAAGTATCGAGTTCCTCGTATCGCCTTCGTCAACAAGATGGACCGAACAGGAGCCGACTTCTTTGCAGCGCTGGCTAGCATCCGTGAAAAACTAGGTGCAAACGCCTTTCCAGTTCACTATCCGATTGGAGCTGAAAGTGAATTCAAAGGAATGGTTGACCTTCTCAGAATGAAGGCCCTCTGGTTCCATGATGAGACCCTCGGCGCAGATTGGGAAGAGACCGACATCCCAGAAGAGCTTCTTGAAAATTGTAAGGAAGCACGTCAAGCACTTCTTGAAGAGCTTGCAACTCTTGATGACACCAATGAATCATTCATGCACAAGGTGCTTGAAAATTCAGAAGCTATCACAGCTGATGAGCTGATGCCAATCATCCGAAAGGCTGTTTGCACCAACAAAATCATCTGCGTTCTGTGTGGTTCTGCGTTTAAAAACAAGGGTGTACAGCAGCTTCTGGATGCCGTCGTTAACTGGATGCCATCTCCTCTTGATAGAGGTATTATCAAGGCACATGTCCTTGATTCAGACCAAGAGCTTGCCCTAAAACCTGATGACAATGAAACTTTTGCTGCGCTGGCATTTAAAATTATGTCAGACCCTTACGTGGGCCGCATTACCTACATCAGGATCTACAGCGGTACATTGACAAAGGGTGTAACTCTTCTAAACAGCACAAAAGACACCAAAGAGCGCGTTTCAAGACTTCTCGAAATGCATGCTAACCAGAGAAAAGAGCGAGATGAGTTCTACGCTGGTGACATTGCTGCTTGCGTCGGCTTGAAAAAAGCGACAACAGGGGATACTCTTTGCTACGTAGACAAGCCGCTTCTCCTCGAGAAGATGGAGTTTCCTGAGCCTGTTATCTCGATGGCTATTGAGCCAAAGTCAAAGGGCGACCGCGAAAAGCTCGCGCTTGCACTCTCTGCACTTTCTGATGAAGACCCAACATTCCGCGTCAGCACCAACGAAGAAACTGGACAGACGATTATCCAAGGGATGGGAGAGCTTCACCTCGAGATTATCTACGACCGTATGCTTCGCGAGTTTGGCGTGCAGGCAAAT
>JAFEGS010000186.1 GCA_018239705.1 Verrucomicrobiota bacterium
GCGTTGAAAAGAGTATTGCCATCATGGTCAAAAATAGGCCGTGCAAGTCGTAAATTGCGTGCATCTTCCGTGTTACACCACTCAGTTGGAAATTGGATTAACATATTTCTTAAAGCGGTATCATTGTGAATGGTATTTTTACTGTGAAGAAGCAGCAGACCGTACCCATACCCAACTAGCACCCGTAAACGAAGAGCTGTAGACATGCGAGGAAGGCAGTGGCGGGCCTCCCCACCATACATCAATTTTGTAGCAGTAACTAAGTATTGATCGTGCGTTCCGGCGTAAAGGATTTCAGCAGTAACCTCCTCTGCCTTCTCGTCGCCATGGAGGCTTTTAAGAACACGCAGCTCCACCTCTTGACCGATTTTATTACCGGCCTGCTCGGAAAGGGCCACATCCTTATAACCCTCTTTTTCCTCTTTACCAAGTAGAGATTTTTTTAATACCGTCGCAACAGAAACTGTTTTTGAGGCCCCTGACCCAAGCGTCGCTTTGTGATTTTCTAGATATTGGGGATAGGTTCCTATGTGATCCACCTTTACAGCGGGCGTTTTTTTGCTCTGAGGAAGCTCAAATTGAACTGTCCAAAAAGGAAGAGAAGAAATAAAAGACATATAATTACTCTAATATTATATTTAATATGAATAATTATATGTTATTTTTTAATTATTTGCAATTAAAATCAAATTAGTTACCAAATCGGCAAGGGTACGTTTCGGACCTGCTGCAGACAGAAATCGCCTTCAAGACTGCATTTGGCAAAGAGCGGTTCATCCATTTTGCCCCCGTCTGCCGCTCTTGAAGAGCCTGTGGCTGTACAGAGCGCTTTGGCATATTCATACAGTGTCTTCAAATGCCTTTTTGGATCATCCACAAGCAATTCAAGTCGATTTTGGTTATCTTTTTTCCTTCCCCGCATCATCTCTCGATCAAAGCAGCGTACAAGGTCGAGCTCATGCGCTGTCGTCAACAGGGTGTAGGCAAATGTTGATTTCTTGTCCTTGAAGGCCTGCTTGCAGGCACTTTCTGGCTTACAAGCGTCTATAATCATCGACCGGGTCCACTCTATCAGTGATTTGGAGACGCCTAACTGCTTTGCATAGGCTTCATAGATAATGGCCGATCTCGTGTAGTAATCGTCTGCCGGTTTGTCTACAAACCTGCTTTCGTCTACTCTTCCTGACCTTAAAAGGTAGGCTGCCAGCTTGAGATTGCTCTTTTCTGCCTGTGTAAACGTGCCAAGAATCTTCTTTGCGGAGCCTAAGCCCCTCTTTTCGATCAGGTCAAACAGAGCCTCAATGTGGCGAAGCTGCTTTGTGGAGTGCGTGCCGTTGTGGTTAGGCCTATGGACCGTTTTTCCATCAATGTGTATGGAAGTATCATCAAATAGATACTGTGTGTTGAGTGTGGTGCCGCTTGCTCGTCTACATATTTCGGCTAAGTTAGCCTCTGTGAGCGTCAAGTCGCCACATCTTGCTATAGGGATAGTAATCTCTATTTTGCGGCCTGCTCGTTTATTGCCCTTTACTGTAAAATAGGAATAGGTATTGGCTTCTTCAAAGTCTTTTTTAATGGCTTTCTGCCATTTTTTCATATTGTAGACGTCATTGAAGTAGCTGCCGAGAGCCTGATCAATCTTGGAAGCAGTCTCCAAGACCTCTATCGACTCGACTTCGATACTATTGTGTAGGCCATAGGTAGTGAGAAGTTCCTTCATCCGTGGTAGCTGTTCATCCTTCACGAAGGCAGCCTGGATGTCGTCGCCCAATTTAAGAGCACCATAACGGACCTCTTCAGTATCATACGAACAAAATCCAACAGGAGCCCCACATTTGGTTCTGGATGCGATTACCACGCCAATCTTAGCCAGCTCTGCATTTACAAGATCGGCCTCCGGAGTAGCTACCTGCCCCTCTTCTGTGAGAAGCTGCTCAAAACGCGCAAGTGACTCAAGGAAAACATAAAATTTCGAAGTGTAATAGTCATCGTGATGGCTGTAGATTTTATTGGGGCGACTATCAATAACCTCTTTTTTGATTGTCTTATATATCTGCTCCTTTTTCAGAATCAATAGAGGTTTATCTTTTTCAAATCGCTCTCGATCATAGCGTTTTACTCGGCTCAAAGCCTCTATTTGACGGGTCAACTCGCCGCGGTCGAGTAAATCATAAAACATAGTGAAGGTAGATGCTAAAAATCTATTATATGTTTCAACTTCATTTTCGAGATCAAAGCTATACAAGTTTGCATAGAAAATACTTTTCTCTGCGCTCGGTAAATTAACCCCTGAGATAGCCCTTCCATTGATGCCTATAGCACAAGAGCCTTCTCTCATTTCCCCAGTAAGTAGAGCTACTTTGCGCTGTTTGAGCTCAACGCTGGGAAGGATCTCTTTGTCGCTGTATTCGCAGGCAGATTTCAAAGCAAACGCCTTGGTGCCATGCAGCCATGAAATATTGAGATAGGTCATCGCACGGGAGATCAGATCGGCTGGGACCAGTTTCTGGTTGACACGGCTGATGACCTTCTCATATTTGCCTTCAAGTTTTGCCCGTTTACGCAGCTGCTTTGCTACAAATATGGTAGCGGGCAAATAGAGAGACTCCTCTTTGTGCTGACGCAGAAGATAGACCTCCGGCCCACTGCAATCAAGATAATCTTGGTCTGTGCGGCTAAGCTTCTCTCGGTAGAGATGACGCTTATATATTTCGAGATAGTCTTGATTGGTATTTTTCCGCAAAAACGCCCCCATCTTCTTGTAGACCTGTTTGGCATGCGCCAGGCTCTCTTTTGATGAGTCTTTAGCAAGCGTGTGCAGGGCCATATAGACGATTTCGAATACCTTCTCCATCGATGCAGTATAGGTGGGGTAGTCAGCAAGATAGCTATCTAAGGCCTTGGCGGCAGCTGCATAATCGATGTTTTGAGCCTCTAATTTCCCTGCCTTTCTAAATGGATTATCAGACGTATCTTCTTTCCGCTCTTTTTCAAAATCTGCTTTAAAGGACGCTATCGCTCGCTCTACTCTCGGCGCAACCGGAAAATTGGGCCTCGCCTGATCGTGCTTGACCATCTCAAAATTGTGCTGGGAGCGGTAGGCTGCTTTGATACCCAAGGCAATAAGCGGGAAGATAATAGAAGCGTATGAAACGACCTTGAGTATAGTTGCAACGTCATTCCGCTCAGTCTGAGAGGCTTCAACAATGCAGGTAGCTTCTTTCAAATCCTTAATTTCGTAAGCGTCAGAGCCCACATCGAGGTACCCTTCTGCCCACGCCCACAAAAAAGAGCCATCGAAATCATTGACATTAGTTATTGCTTTATTAAAATCCATAGTAAACCTATATTATTGAAAAGCCTCAATGTACACGTGAGCGTCTTAGATATACTCATTGCACCAATCTTG
>JAFEGS010000187.1 GCA_018239705.1 Verrucomicrobiota bacterium
TTGTAGTCGTTTTCGTCCTTTTCGTCGTTTGTGTCGTTTGTCGTTTTGGTCGTTTGTCGTTTGAACCAAGCACTAATACACCACCGTTCCAAGCTGTTTATTGATGAGCACATCAGAAAATTTTGTCCCCACAGCCATGTTAAAGACAAGTATCGGGATCTTGTTAGACATACAGAGCGCAATAGCTGTGGCGTCCATCACTTCCAGCTTTTGTGCCAGCACGTCCGCATAGCTGATCTTTTCATACCGAACAGCATCGGGGTTGGTAAGAGGATCCTTTGAGTAGATACCATTTACCTTTGTTGCCTTCAGGAGAATGTCTGCCTCAATTTCACAGGCGCGAAGCGCTGCTGCTGTGTCTGTGGTGAAATAGGGATTGCCGGTACCACCGGCGAAGATCACTACCCCTTTTCTCTCAAGATGTCGAATAGCCTCTTTTGGATTATAGGCCTCTGCAATGGGCTGGCAGTTGATGGCACTCATCACATGCGCCTCAATCCCCAGTTGTTCTAAAGACTGCTGGAGAGCAATAGCGTTGATGCACGTCGCGAGCATGCCCATCTGATCGGCAGCTATTTTGGAAATGCCCAGAGCCGCCCCCTCATGGCCGCGAAAGATATTTCCACCGCCAACAACAATACCCACCTCAATACCTTGGTCGACAAGATCTTTAATGCCTAAGGTGATATTTTTAGATAGGTTACCGGAGATTCCATGCTCACCGAGCGATTCGCCAGAGAGCTTGAGAAGTACTCTACGATAAGAAGATGTGAGATTTTGAGCGGTCAATTTGACCTCATGAGTAAAAAAAAAGCGCCCCGAAGGGCGCTAAATACTAGAAATTAGATCGCTTGTCCAACCATCCAGCGCAAAAAGCGCACGATGGTAAATGGCTTGCCAATTTCTGTGGCCTTCTGATTGACAAAGGCCTCAACAGTCTGTGAGCTGTCTTTTACATACTTTTGTTTGACAAGACAGACAGTCTCGAAATAGGCTTTAACCTTTCCATCAACAATCTTTTCCACGATTGGAGCAGGCTTGTCTTTGATTTGACTACGCCCGATTTCCTTTTCCTTCTCAATGACCTCTGCAGGTACATCTTTTTCGGCAAGGTATTCAGGAGCAGCTGCCGCTGCGTGCATAGCAATCTCTTTTGCGAAATCGGCCTGATTTGGTGCTGACACCTCAACACAGGAGACAATTTTGCCGCCAAGGTGCGAGTAGATGCCAATAGAATGTCCGGAAGCCTTTGGCCATACGGAAATACGAGAGATTTGGATATTCTCCCCGATTGTCTGGATGATCAAGCTTCTGTACTGATCGATCGTAATCGATGGATCCTTTGAGTAGACTTGGCTCATGAAGCTCTCAAGCGATGATGGCTTTGTCGAGGCAATCTCTTCGAGGATGTTTTTGCAAAACTCCTGGAATCGATCATTTTTCACGACAAAGTCGGTCTCTGCATTGATCTCTGCCACTGCGACACAGTCACCTGCATCTTTGACGCATACCTGGCCTTCTTTGGTCTCTCTTCCCTGCTTCTTTACAGCAGAGGCCATGCCGGCCTTGCGCAGGATAGAAATAGCCAGCTCCATATCGCCTTTCGCCTCTTCAAGGGCATCTTTGCACTTGGACATACCAACGCCTGTACGATCACGAAGCTCTTTTATTTGAGTTGCTGTGACTACTGTCATTTATTTTTACTCCTTCCACTCAGTTGCAGCTACTTCGGTCTCTTCTTCATTGCTTTCGCTGTTTGAATCAAAGCCCTCTTTGCTGCCCTCTTTGTTGGTCAGGACAAGCATCTCATTTTTCACTTCGATGATTGCATTAGCTAACGAGTCGAGGATCAGCTTTATGCTGCGCTGAGCGTCGTCGTTGCATGGGATGACATAGTCGATAGGATCTGGATCGCAGTTTGTATCGACAAGCGCCATAATTGGAATATTAAGCTTTCTTGCTTCGGATACTGCAATGCTCTCTTTGCTTGGATCGACAATGATCAACAAACCTGGGGGCTTACGCATGCTGCGGACGCCAGAAAGGTTTTTGTCGAGTTTGATCTGGTCTTTTGTAAGCAGCGATAGCTCTTTCTTCGTAAGACCCTCTCCGCCTGCAGCAATACGTTTTTCGATGCGCTCGAGTTTCTTTACAGATTGACGGATAGTCGTAAGGTTAGTGAGCTCGCCACCTAGCCAGCGCTCGCAAACATAAAATTCGCCGCAGTTTTCTGCAATTTCTCTCACGAGTGCCTTTGCAGCCTTTTTTGTGCCGACAAAGAGAATAGAGCGATGCTGAGAAACGATGTTTTTTACGATGCTGATAGCCAAACGCAGCTGATGCAGCGTTTTTGCTAGATCGATAATATAAATGCCATTTCGCTCACCAAAGATGAATCGCTTCATTTTTGGATTCCAGCGCGATTTTTGGTGCCCAAAATGAGCGCCAGCTTCGAGTAATTCTTTAACTGTTGGTTCTTGTTGTGTAGCCAAGCCTTGTCCCTTATAATTTTTTGACGACGGCATCTCCCCTTTTATAGTAGTATTGAGGGAAGATTTCGGTCTTGGTGAAAAATAAAAATCTTCACAACTTTTGTGAAGATAGCGCCTGATCAGAATCGAACTGACACGAGTAGCTTGGAAGGCTACGGTTCTACCATTGAACTACAGGCGCAAAAGCGGTAAGCTGTTGGCAAAGACTGTAACGCATGCGACTATTTTTTGTACACAACATTTACTTTCTGGGAGGATGTTTATGCCATTTATAACGATCGAGATTCCTGATAGCTGCCATTTTTCTTTGCAGCCCTTTGCTCTTGAGCTTAACCAGTACCTCTCTGAGGCACTTGAGGTCCCTATAGAAAAATGCAAGATAAAGCTTATTAGGCTCTCCGAATGGTGTGTGGGGAAGGGTTCAGCAGATGATGCCTATGCACGTCTTAAGGTAGAATTTATGGGGGGTAGAGACCGACAAAAGCTCGTGCATGCAGGAGAGGAGCTTGTGCGCCGTTTCGAGGCAAGCATTCAATCACAAAATCAGGCGCAGCCTTGTCGAATTACAGTCGATTTTCACGAGCTGGATCGAGAGCTGCTTTTTGTGGCAAATAGTGCACCACGCAGAGGAGAAGAAGAGAAGAGACAATGCCAATGCCGCTGACTATTTGAAAAAAGAGCTCCCAAGAACAGGACGCGGCAAGAAAGCCTCCATAGCACGACAGAAGATAGGTATTAAAGGTAAAAACCGACCATAGCAGCGCATACTGGACTGCAGCATACTCCTTGCTACAGGTCTTCCAAAGGCAGAGCGTAAAGGCTGTCATGGCACAGCCGCCAGTAAAATTGGTAAAAGCGGCTGTACAGTAAAGGATGGCATAGGACTTGCCACAGACTGCCTGCATCCAGTATCC
>JAFEGS010000188.1 GCA_018239705.1 Verrucomicrobiota bacterium
ATCAATAGCCTCTTTGGATATATTCAGAAGGCTGTAGCGATCGTTTATGTGCATCATGAGCTCAGCTACGATCGTATTGGCCGACTGTGCATCAGCTACAATCATTGTGGCGGCGCTCGTCGTGCTGATGTCTGTTTTGTGGTGGTCGAGGACGCTAATGACTTCGAGATAGGAGGCCATCTTCATCTCATTTTCATTGGAGAAGTCTCTGAGCGATACGGTACCAAGCGTCTGCCTTTTGAGATCATTAGCAAATACGGCACCGACAGGAAACCACTGCCCATTTTCTTCCGGAACTACAACGGTGAGATGGTCAAAGTTGTCGATTTTTGTGCGCATCTCCTCGACATCGCTTTTGAGCGTGACGAAGAGCTGGGGAATCTCGAGTACCTTTTCCTTGATCTCCAGTAAGATAGAAAATCGATCGATGTGTTGCTGCACTGCATGTATCGTCTCGTCGAGCTCCTTGAAAATTTTCTCTAACCTGCTGAAAATCAGCGGCCTATTTTCAATAAGAGAGCCTTCATCGTTGAAGAGTTCCGGATCGCTGAAGGCCTGAATAGCAGAGCGGAAAAGAGAAAATTCATCGCTTGTCACTGCATCGAGAGAGGAGACAAGCTCTCCAAAGGTAGCAGTAAGGCCTTTATGCACTTTAAGGACCTTTTTGAGGTAGTCGTCTTGGTATCTCTTCTGCTGCTCGGTAAACCCTGCTACCGGGGAACACTCTTTCACAGTCATATCAAAGATAGCGTCAATGGCTTCCTTGACATCTGCGACATACACTTGCTCTTTTGCAAAAATCGAGATAAGTTTTGCATGTATGCTATTTTCAAACCAGCGCATGATGCTGCCAAAGAGCATAATGACTTGCCTGACCACCTCGGCGTCATTTGCTCGCCAGTCGCCCTTGAAGTGGCCATTTTCATCAATGAGGATAACTGCCTTTGAGTGGTGCGTATCGTTTATGCTACCGATCTGGGTATCGGCCGGGAGCTTCACAATTTCCTTGTGGGAGATGAGATCTGAGGCTGTCAAGGTAAGTGTGTGGGCATGCCGTGCGAGAAGTTCAAACACATGTTCGCTAAAAAGCTCTTGAAAGAGAAGCGCGATGTGGGAGTCAGGAAATGTCCCTGGAAGGCTCCAGTAGTGTATGCCATTGCTCAGTCTTGCTCCGAACGCATCCATCCAGCCCCAAAAAGAGGCAATCGTCGTGTCGATGTCGGGAGAGAAGTGGGCAGCTACAAAATGGCTGCCGTTAAAGGTCTTCGACATGCCGATGGGAAAAAAGAGCTGGTATTCTTCGCGAGGAATGTGCTTGCCGACGATCTTGCTTCGCAGCTTGTAGTTCTGCTTGTCGCTGAGGCCGCTGAAGTGGTTGAGCCAAAATTCAAAGGAGAGCATGCGGTAGGGCTCGTGGAGGAGCTTTTCTGCATTGACGCGCGAGATGAAGTCGAGAACGGCAGGAAGGAGAAAGCAGGGCTCTTTGGCCTCTTCTATGAGCTGTAGGAGAGTCTCGCTTACCTTTTTAAACCTTTTGCGGGCGCTTAAGAGCTTAAATTCGGGCGTGTGGAACTCGGCAAACACTTTTGCGAGCTCTTTGAATGGCTCGTAGCGGACTGCGTATTCTCCAAGATGGTGACTCTCTTTATGGCGCGAAGGTTTCATTGCAATTACCCCAATTTTAAGAGAGTATTCTAGACTGGCCAAGTCATTAATTGCTAGACTGAAAAGGTCCATAAGGCCTATAATCTGGCTACTTTTCTGCGGCCATTTCAAGGACTGATAGCTCAGTGGATAGAGCACCCGCCTTCTAAGCGGGTGGTCGTAGGTTCGAATCCTACTCAGTCCGCCATTTCAACCAATTCTCGAACCATTTGGGGTATAACTCAGGCCTTCAGCCTGAGAGCTTTATATCATTTTACCTAGGGAGTTGCCCTAGGTTTTTATATTCCAGGGCTTTGCCCTGAGAGCTATTTTTAGGCTGAAAGCCTAGAGTATAAAAGCTCAAGGAGCAACGCCCTGGGTAGGCAATCATAAATATCTCAGGCTGAAGGCCTGAATTATAGAAAGTAGATTACGTGAACATGTTTGCCTACGCTTGATGCTGACAATTATAATTAAATTATTTCACACAAATAAAGAAAACACAAATAAAGAAACACTTGACATTAAAAAAATAATATTAATACAATAACTTTATTTAATAATGTAATTATTTGTGAACTATGGAAGCGACGCAAGTCTTAAGTCCCTTAAATTTAAGAGAAGATGATGCCATGCAAGTCGAGGGGTTTGAAGAGGCATTGCCACTAGAGATGATCTTTCAAATTCTGCTTCGCTGCGATCATGTTGGTGCGCTGAAAGCATCACGGGTGTGCAAGAGCTGGCAGGCGCTGTCAACTGACTCGTCAACCGCCCAGGATATATGGAAGAACATTTTTTATAAAGAGCTCGTTTTTGCCGGTGAGCGGGAATGGGGTGAGCTAGGGTACAAAGTAACGCTGCCAGAAAGAGATTATCGACAAGTTACGCTAGAGGCTCTGAAATGGGCCCATGACAAATGGCCAAAAAATTGGGATAGAAAGATGATGTTTTTCTGCCCAAAGGAGATCGTATCGCTTGCTACTGGTGTGGCAGCCCCAGCCTCACCAGTAAAAATAGGAGCGGTGATAGGACCTTTGCTTGGACCTGATTGTAATGCAACAGGTTACAGATATTTTTGGCCTAAAGCACTACAAGCACATGGTGGCAAAACTCTTCAAGAATCTTGCTGGGTGTATATGACACCTGACGTGATACCGGACAGTACATGGAAGGACTATGGTACGCAGTGTGACATGGCTAAAGCATTTGGTGGGGGGGTGACTGATTTACCAAGTGTCGTGACGGGAACTTTACTGAAGGATTATGCTACTGGGAAGAGATTGTTTAGCGATATTTTCACGCTTTGTCAAGAGAGTATCGGTCGCGTGCAATTGGTTGTTGAGAGCTTCGCCCCTTCTGGCCTCCGGGTCAACCACGACCTCAGCTTTTTTGACATCGTCAAGCGCGGCGTTGTTGTGGTGCGGAAGTTCTAAGGCAGTATCAAACCAATAGCAGGAAATCACTGACGTTCTGTATGATATAAACTCGACTTTGTACAATTTTTGAAAGGGAACATATGCAAAACGTACAAGTAAAAGATTTCTTTATAGGCAAAGGCCAGCCACTGACGATTATCTCAGGCCCCTGTGTTATTGAGGGAGAATCGCATACGCTCTACTGCGCAGAAGTACTTGTAAAGATGATGCAGGCTTTTCCTGTGAATTTTATTTTTAAAGCGAGCTATGACAAGGCCAATCGCTCTTCTGTTCACTCATTTCGTGGTCCGGGACTAGAAGAAGGCCTTCGCAT
>JAFEGS010000189.1 GCA_018239705.1 Verrucomicrobiota bacterium
ATAGTGATGGCTAGGGTTTCTAAGGATTGGAATATGCAGACAGGAATAAAAAAGGTGGTTCATGATGCCGCTGAGTATAGCAAAAGAGCAATTTTTACGAAAAAATATGGCACCTTAGCATCATCTGAAAAAATGATTTTAATAGACACCATTATAGCAAAAACATTGAAAATACCTGAAGCCGTTCAGCGTGCGCTAAACTATAATAAATATTTTTCTATAGAGTTAATAAATGATTTTCGTTTAGTTGCGATAAAATCTGAGCCTGAACAACTCGATTTTTGGCAAGAAATTGAAAAAAAATACAGGTATTATAGGGGAGAGTATCACGAGAAGGCTCATCAAGCAATTGATGAAGCATATCAAAATGAGGCCAGCTTAATTGATGATTTATCTAGGCTTGAATTATCTTCTGAAAATCCAAAACAAGATTTTAAAGATCGCTCTCGTCGAATAGAAACTTTAGAGCAGCATAGATCAAAGTTGCAATTAGCCATTAGAAGCATTGATCAATCGTATAACGATTTCCTATTTACGCTTTCTCTATCTGAAAGACTGGTATTTTTCATAGCTTCTACTGTGCAGTCGGTTTTTAAGCCGGCCTTTCATGCGGGTAATGAATCTATCGTTTTTACTGAGTTTCCAAACATGCCAGTTACGTTTAGACTCTCTACAAATGAAGTCATCGGATATGGAGATAGTGAAGAGGTGATGAGTATCATTAATGGATTTAATCCCTAAAAGTGCTTGAGAAAAGTAAGGATGGGGTGATAAAAGAGAAATGGAACTGGTAGAGAAGTACCCTGAGTACCACCTCCATTGCACTGAAAGTGTTGCTTTGCTGCGAGAGTTCTGAGAGAGCGGTTACGAGCCCTTATCATTACCTATTTTTTCAAATAAAGAGAGGGGTAGCTTCTGTGAAAAAATTTTTCCTGCTAGTCGCAAACCTCGTTTTGACTGCTCTTTTGCGCATTCGCTACCGCATCACCTACAAAGGGTTGGATAAAGTCCTTAAAACGATAAAGGCCTCGAAAAGGGGTTGTTTGTTTCTTCCAACACATCTTGCAGTAGTTGTTGATCCATTGATTATAGGACTGCCGCTTGTACGTCATTTTCCCCTTCGGCCCTTGATAGTGGAATATATGTACTATGCGCCGCTCTTTCACAGGTTAATGCGCCTGTTTCGAGCGCTCCCTATTTGCGATTTTTCAACCGGATATAATCCCCTGAAGCTAAAGCGAACTGAAACAATGCTTCACGAAGTAGTCGAAGGGTTAAAAAAGGGTGAGCGGTTTTTAATCTATCCTTCAGGTACTACAAGGCACACTGCAAGAGAGGTAGTTGGTGGGGCATTTGGAGTCCATCAGATAGTATCTACTCATCCTGATGTAGATATCGTTCTTGTACGCCTTACAGGCTTATGGGGGAGCACATTTTCTCGGGCGCTCACCCTCGGCAAGGGACCAAATGCTATAAAGGCACTTACAGATGGCATGTGGACCGCTTTAAAAAATCTTCTGTTTTTTGTGCCAAAGCGCGAGGTGACAGTTGAGTTTGAGCTTGCAGCTCCTGACTTTCCCTATCACGCATCAAAAGTGGTATTTAACCAGTATCTTGAAACGTGGTATAACAAGCCCTATGGCCCGCATGGGGAGCCTTTAAAGCTCGTCTCTTTTAGCTTTTGGAAGGAAGATTTTCCTATAGTTGCAAGAGAGGAGGAGAGATTATCTCAGCTCGAATTCATTCCCTCATATGTTCGTAAGGCCATTTTAGCAAAGCTCCAAGAACTCTCAAATATCCCGTCCGACAAGATATCGTACAATATGAGGCTTGTGGAGGATCTTGGGCTCGATTCCTTAACGCTTGCCGAGCTTATCTTTTTTTTAGAGGAACAGTTTGATGTAACGTTTATTGTTCCTGAGGATTTAGTAACAGTGGCACATGTCTTGGAAATAGCGATGATTGGCAAAATAAGTCACCATGAACGTCAATGGGACTTAAAAGACTGGAATAAAGCAAGGCCTCAAAAAAGGGTGCAATTGCCCGGAGGCAAAACCTTGCCTGAGGTATTCTTAAAAGCCTGTGACGGACGCCTTTTTGATATAGCAACAGCAGATCCTGCAAGAGGTCCTATTACCTATTATACAATAAAACGTACCTGTTTACTGCTCAGTAAACAGATTGCCAAGCTACAAGGTGATAAGATCGGCATCTTGATTGCTGCGGCAAATCCTGCTCAAATACTTGTCTTGAGCTGTCAAATGGCAGGTAAAATTCCTGTGATGATTGACTGGACTATTCAAGATGATACATGCCACGAGCTTGATGTGGTTTTGAGTTCCTGGGTTTTCTTAGACCGCCCCATGAAGGTCGATTTAAGCCATCTAAAACCAAAGCTTGTGATGCTTGAAGAGCTTAAAATAGAAGCTACATTCTTTGATGTTTTGCGAAGTGCTATTGCTGCCTTAATGCCCTCTTTCGCTTTGCGTAAAAGGCTATTGCCTATACATAGCGATGCTGTACAGCTCGTACAAAAAGGGAGTATTTCTCATACGGCAGTACTTTCTGACATGCGGCAAACACTTGAAGCAAATATTCTTTTTGAAACAGACCGGTTACTTGCTGCAGCTCCTTCTTTTACCTACAGTGGATTTTGCTATACAGGGATGTTACCTCTACTCTCAGGACTTCGAGTAGTATACTATCCAAACCCGGATGAATCCAAGCGATTAGCCTATGCTCTTGATCATTGGAATGTGACAGTACTTTGGGGCAGGTCAGAAACAATACAAAAAATATTCGAGTCAACTGATGCTCAGCATGCACATCTTCGTCTTGTACTCACTCTACTGTAGGAAAGAAAAAGTTTCAAAAATGGGAGTAAAACTGATTTAGAGGAGAGAAGCCGGGCTGGCTCAGGGCATTTTTTCTATCCTTTTATTGACGAATGGATTAAGCTACCGAATTGCCGGCAGTAAAACACATCAAAGAGGAAAAATTTTGTGAAAAGCACAAAAATTAAAATTTGCGATACTATCATACATCCGGGTGAAGTAGCCAATCTAGCTTTACCATTGCCTGAGCAGTATTCATGTTCCCCTTTGTATATGCCAATTAAGGTCATCAACGGTCATGCCGATGGGCCTTGTCTCGTAATTTTTTCTGTTCTGAAAGGCAAAGAACTCAATGGTCTCGAAATTGCAAATAGAATTAGTAATCAGCTTAGCCCAGAGCTGGTATCAGGCTCTGTGATTACAGTTCCGGTCGTTAATGTCTATGGACTTACCCATTATCCAACCACGCTTCCCATAGGCAATAATCTTGCAAACTGTTTTCCGGGTAATGAAAATGGAACTTTTGGAGAACGCATCGCACATTTATTCA